>JAHFEP010000196.1 GCA_023248415.1 Nitrospirota bacterium | reverse complement strand
AGAAGATGGCAAAGGCAAAGGCATCGCTCCTGGAATTTATAAATCTGATGGAACCTGAGGACAAGGCGTCGCTTATCGTGTTTGATGATAAGGTGGATGTTGCTGCTGAGCTTACATCAGATAAGGAGCTTTTGAGCCAGAAGGTAAAAGAGGTTGAGATAGGCGGAAATACTGCAATGTATGATGCTGTTTATACAGGCATAGAAAAGATGATTCCTGTTTCAGGAAGAAAGGTGGTTATTGTATTAACAGATGGCAAGAGCAACAGGGGTATTCATACCTATAAAGATACTATGGAATATGCAGCGGTTAATAATACATCTATTTATACCATAGGTCTTGGCAATGATGTGAGAAAGGGGCAGTTAGAGAGCCTTGCAAAGGAAAGCGGGGGCGAGTATTTCTTTACACCAACGCCTGAGATGCTTGTGACCTTTTATGAAAAGATAGGCACACAGCTTAAGAATGAATACATTGTTACATATTTTACATTAAAAAAAGGGGAATATCTCCGTGATGTCCATTTGACAGTAAACTATAAAGGTGAAAATGTCGCAGCAAAAAGGAGATATTTTCAGCCTGAATCAACGCTCTTTGGAAAGCCTGGCAGGCCGTCTCTTCTCCTGTTTCTTACACCAATAGCAGCAGCAGGCTCTCTGATATCATTGTCATTAATGAGGCAGGAGAAGGTATATAAAAGGGCGCATGTCTCTGTTCTTCAGGGCAGGTCAAAGGCACACGATTTTATACTCTCTGATGTTGCTGGGATCGGCAGAGACGAGAGGAACGAGATAGCAATCTTTAAGGATGCAAAGGTTGCACAGTATCATGCAAAAATAAAGAGAGCTAACGGAGGCTATGTTCTTGAAAATGTGGATAATGATGCAGTGACATTTTTAAATCATCAAAAGATTGGGCAATCAACACCTTTAAATGATGGAGATATTATTGGTGTTGGCAGTGCAAAGCTTATCTTCAGGCAGAGCGAGAAAACAGGGGCAGTTCATGAACAGCCATTCCAAGACAGATGTCCTGCATGCAATGGCGTAATCAGGGGCGCAAGCAAGTTTTGCCCGAATTGCGGGAAGAGGCTATAAGCAGGGTTCAAGGGGTCAAGTGGCCAAGTGGTCAAGGGAAAATAGAAAAACTCTGGTTAGCAAGATATGATTATGATTGGTTCAAAATTAAAAAGCAGATACAAAATCATCAGCCTTCTTGGCGACGGTGGGATGAGCACTGTTTATAGGGCAGAGAGGATAACTGACAAACATCTCTTTGCAATAAAAGAGGTAAAAAACAGCTTTATAGATGCCTCTGAAAAGACACAGGTGCTTAATCAGTTCAAAATGGAGGCAAAGATACTATCAAAACTTAATCATCCCAACCTGCCAAAGGTGGAGGACTTCTTTGTAATAAAGACAACGCCCTATCTTGTGATGGAATATGTAGAGGGAAAGACCATTGAGGATATATTGATTGAGAATCAGGGAAGGCCGATGGATGAATTGACTGTGCTTAACTGGGCAGTGCAGTTGTGCAGGGTTCTCTATTTTTTAAGCATACAGAATCCAAGGCCGATAGTATTCCGTGATTTAAAGCCCGGCAATATAATCGCTACCAAGGATGGTAAAATAAAACTAATAGACTTTGGCATTGCGCGTTTTTTTAAAAAGGAGAAGAACAGCGATACATATATCTTTGGCACACCTGGCTATGCAGCGCCAGAGCAGTACGGCCTTGGCCAGACAGACAACAGGTCTGATATATATTCACTCGGCGCAACAATGCACCACTGCCTTACAGGGAAAGATCCAAGGGGAAACCCCTTTGAATTTGTGCCGCCAATGGCGCTGAATAAAAACGTAACAAAAAAGACATCGGATATTATAGTTAAGGCAGTTGCATACGAAAAGGAAAAACGTTATCAGACAACCTTAGAGATGAAGGATGAAATATATAAGGCATTAGTTGAGGCTGCCAGGCCGAGAGGGGCAAAGACAAGGAGGCTTAACATTAATGAAGCAACACGGCAGCTTAATATGAAGAATGTTTCATGCGGCAACAAGATGAAGACCTTTGAGCTTGCCCTGCCATATATTGGCTGCTATACGCATAAAGGCAGCATTAGCTTTAATCAGCCATGGATATCTGCAGAGCCAAAGGAATTTAATGAGAAGACCATATTGACAAATATAAAGGTAGATACTTCGCAGCTTAAATCAGGGAAAATCTACGAGCCTGTAATGATGATAAAATCCTCTGCCGGTACTATCCAGCTTCCAGCAAAGATTAAGGCAAAGAGGGCATTTCTTTTGCCATTGGGCATACTCATGGCAGTAGTTTTCTCTGCCCTCTTATTTTACCTTATAAAATTATCTCACTAGTTTCTTTAATGCCTTGCCAGCAGAGAACTTTGGCACACGGCAGGCAGGGATTGTTATCTCTTTTCCTGTTCTTGGGTTTCTACCCTTTCTCGCCCTCCTCTTATGAACAGCAAATGTTCCAAAACCCACTAATGAAACTCTCTGCCCTTTTTTAAGGGAGTTGGAAACCCCGGTCATTAAAGCGCTCAGAGCCTTACCTGCTGCAACCTTTGTGATGCCTGCTGCATTTGCCATCTTTTCAACCAATTCAAGCTTTGTCATAACCCCATCCTCCTAATCCAGATTTAAGAATCTAAGAATTAATAATGGCATTTAGCGTAGCAACAGGATGCTGTAATGTCAAGCGGAAAGTTTTGTGGTGTTTTCACCCTTGACAAGAAATCGGATTGAATGATACTATATCAGCAATCGGGGCTGTAGCTCAGTTGGGAGAGCGCTTGAATGGCATTCAAGAGGTCAGCGGTTCGATCCCGCTCAGCTCCACCAAGATGTAAAATTCAGGGTATTGTTTTTACCCCTTCTTCACCCTCTTTACTGCGTGGGAAGGGGTTTTTAATTTAAATGACTATGGAACCAAAAGATACAATTGATATTCGCGGTTTGATATGCCCTATGCCTGTTATAAGGCTTACGCAGAAGATTAAGACTTTACAGCAAGGCGATATTCTGATGGTAATTGCCAATAAGGATAATAAGACAGATGTCTACGGCTGGTGCCAGAAGAATAATGTAGACTTTATAGAATGCAAAGAAGAGGATAATCTCCTTAAATTTGTCATAAAGAAAAGGTAATGCCAAATGAGTGAGGCAAAAAAGGAAAGGGTTACAATGGTTGTTTGCAGCGGCGACCTTGATAAGGCATTAATGGCATTTACACTTATAAATGCTGCTGCTGCACTGGATATGGAGGTATCTGCGTTCTTTACATTTGGAGGCATAGATATTGTAACTAAAGAAGGCGCAAGAAGAGACAGCGCTGGCCTTTTTGAGAAGATACACAGTTTTTTTGCAAGGGGCGGCGCAGAGAGGCTCGGACTTTCTAAATACAATCTCTTTGGCATCGGCACATTGGCAACAAAGAGCAGGATAAAGCGAAAGAAGATTATGACATTGAAAGACCAGATATCTGCTGCAAAAGAGCTTGGCGTAAAGTTTGCTGTGTGCGAGATGGCAATGGAGACAATGGGTGTTAGAAAGGAAGATTTAATTAAAGAGGTTGATGAGGTTACAGGCGCTGCGTCATTTTTGGCTGATATAGGCGACGCAAAAATTAATTACTTTATTTAGTTCACGCTGAAAAACGCCCATCTGCTTTGTCAGGACTGCGAGCTTGCATCCTCACATACCTAAAAGTATGCTGCGGTGCAATCCCTTGTCCTTCCTCGCATCTGGGACATTTTTGAGCGTGAACTATTAGAACTATTGAAGATGACTAAATTAAAAGAAGACCTAAAAACTATAAAAGAATATCTGAAATTAAATTCTCAGATAGTAGGCGTAAAGCTGACAAAAGAGGATATTTCAGAAGGCCATCCCAAAGAGGGCCAGTTCTACTGCTGGTTTGTGCGTCAATCTGCAATCAGCGGAGAGGCATTTAATCTTAATGAAAAGGATTTTACATGCCCGAACCCAGAGCTCTGTCTTGGCCTTCGTGAGCCGAAATATGTAGAGGTGGAATTAAGGGTAAAGGAAAAATTTAAGACTGTTCAGGTTGGTGATGTAGAGAATGCAGATGTTCTCCTATTTATGATAAACCCGAGACAGCTTATGGAGCTTTCAATTCAGCTTGGCGGGATAACTGCGACATTTAAAGGAGAGACCGCTGTTTGCGGCGAGGCAACAGCAAGATGCTATATTGAAAAGAGACCGAGCCTTACTTTATTATGCCACGGTGCAAGAGATTTCTCTGGTTATAAGGATGATGAGATGGTCTTGGCTGTGCCTGTTTTTATGGTTCCTGATATGGTTAAGAGGATAAATGAATTAAAGGCATTGGGACATTAAGAAATCAAAATTTAAAAATTAAAATTCAAGATTGAGGAGTAATAATTAGATGTCAGAAAAAAGCGGGATAAAAATTGATAAGGTTCTTGATATTAAGGGTGAGATCTGTCCGTATACCTTTGTAAAGTCAAAGCTTGCATTAGAAGAGATGGAAGAAGGCGAGGTATTAAAGGTAATTGTAGACTATCCGCCTGCAACTGAGAATGTCCCAAGGAGCCTGGAGAAGGAGGGAAATGAGATTATATCAGTTGAAAAAGTTGGAGAAAAGATGTGGGAGATAGTTGTTAGAAAAAAGGGTGATAATATTTAGCTATAGAGCTTCTTGTAAAACATCAGGGATGTCATTTTTGTGATATTTATCACATCTCAGATATACTTTAATTTGATATTTGACAATATGGTAACCCTCTGTTATATTTAAAATAAAGCCTGAACTCAATAATTAGCGAGGTTTACATGGTACTAAAGGGCGATAAAGGCAACTTACAAGACTATGCTATATATGAATTGCTGAAGAAAATCAATCATTCTGATTCAACTGGCGTTGTATTTGTAAAGAGCGAAAACTCCATAGGAAGTATTTATATCAAGAACAGAAGGATTGTTTACGCAAAATTCAGGATGGCTGATGAGAATAAATCGCTAAATGATATATTTTCACTTAAAGACGGTGAATATAACTATCAGGAGAATCTTCCGCCTATAAGGGAGACCATTAATTACTTTATACCAGAGGTCTCATATACATATCTAAAAAGGAATATTGCCAATACCAAAATAAATTTTTTAAGCAGCCTGCCTGATTATAATAATAAATTAATACTCTCTCTGGATTTTGCCGAGTTTGGCAATAAATTGCAATTCTCAATTGACGAACAGGATGTTATAAATTTAGCAAAAAGGGGCGCTACCATTAATCTTCTCTTAAAGACAATGAATATTGACAAAGAGGTTTTGTTGAAAGCTGTGTATATCCTTTATCTATCAGATATTATAGATGTAGAGAAAGAGTCAGAGAAGAAAGGAACATCTGAATCAAACATGGTGAATAGGTTAAAGGG
>JAHFEP010000052.1 GCA_023248415.1 Nitrospirota bacterium | reverse complement strand
TCGGCCTCAATTTCACAGATGCCCCTGCCATCTTTGCCATCTTAGCCACCCATGGCCCAGCAGCATTTACAATTATCTTTGCTTCTATATCATCTATTCTGCCAGATATTTTATCTTTGACCCTTAGCCCCTTGACCCTTTGACCCTTTTTTAAAAACCCTGTAACCTCTGTATGATTCCTTATCTCTGCGCCTGCCTCTTTAGCAGATAATGCATTTAAAACACTGAGCCTGAACACATCAATCCCCCACTCATCCATTGTAACAGCGCCAACAATCTCGGGCGAAAGCCCCGGCTCTAATCTCAGGGCATCTTCTTTTGTAAGCCTTGTATGCGCCTTTCCACTTTTGTATCCTTGAAATTTGTCGTATACCTTAAGGAATGCCTCCCATTTTTCAATGCCGTATCTGTCGTCCTTCATTATTGGTATGAGAAAGGGTATTCTAAATATCAGGTTAGAAGCAATATTCTGTATATAGCCGCTGTCAATGCAGGAGAGCTTTGTTGTCTCTACATCAAAGAGGAGATAGCGCGAACCGCCATGAATCATGCCTCCGCATGCGCCTGTTGTGCCTGCAGAGAAGTCTTTTTTCTCTATGAGAATAGTCTTAAGCCCGCGCATAGCAGCATCACGCGCAATGCCAGTTCCAGTCGCCCCGCCGCCGATTACAGCGATATCGTATGTTTTACTCATAATAGCTTTATCCCATAACGACCTTAAAAGTGTAATCCAGACGGCAAAGTAAAAAGCCCCTGACACAAAAAGATACTGAATCGGCGAAACGGTGAAAGGGAGAGCGGGTGAAATAATAAAGAAAAAATCTCCGATTCCCCGCTTCTCCGTTTCTCCGCATCTCCGTTTCAGTTTTTACAAAGCCGTCAAACCACTGACATTATCCTTGTAAATCGGGTCAGCTTAATCGGATGAGCAAAAAGCCCTCTTATTTTTAATCTGCCTGTAAACAGTTTCTTTATTATCCCTCTGCCAGTCTCATCAAAATAATAAGGCAGACTGCTTATAATCCTTATCCTGCACAAATCCAATATGGTCTCTGAATCTGTAGTTATCTCTATCTCTGGAATCCCAGATGCCTTATCCTCAATCATAAGTTTTCCATCTGCAAATTTCAGAAACGCAGAAACATCAATATCATTCGCAGAAAGGCTGACAATGGTATTCAGCCTTTGAATGTCATTTATCTTCTCAGGCCTTCTTTCTATATTCTGCTTTATTAGTTCAAAGAGGATATTTGCCAGGCCATTCTCCTTTGCGCCTTTATCAAGCTCAATTCTTACATCTGACTTCTGGCTTCTGTATTCTGTATTCTGGGCTACATCTACCATGCCTTCTCCAATAGCTTTAATATATCCTCCGTGCCAGAAGGCGTTCGCGGATTATATACAATGGACGGGTCAGCCATTGCATTTTCTGCACAAGCAGCAAATCCATCTTTTGTTACATTGACATCGCGGAGCCGCGTTGGAAGCCCTATCTCCTCAGTCAATCTCTTTACAGCAAAAACTGCCATCTCCGCAGCCTCCCTTTTTGTTTTCTTATGAATATCTATCCCTGCTGCCTCTGCAATCATGGCATACTCATCCCCGCATATATCCATGTTATACTCCATTCCATAGGGAAGAAGTATGGCATTTGCCACGCCGTGCGGCACGCCGAATCTTGCGCCCACTGCATGTGCCATTGCATGGACAATACCAAGCTGCGCATTTGAAAAGGCAATCCCTGCCATTGTCGCTGCAATCTGCATCTGTCCTCGTGCAGCAATGTCTTTGCCATTTTCAACGCAAACCGACAGATAATTAAATATCATCCTGATTGCCTGCAAAGCAAGGCCGTCTGTCATAGGCTGCCTCTGTAAAGAGTGCATAGATTCAATGGCATGAGACAAGGCATCCATCCCTGTTGAGGCAGTTATATCAGGAGGAAGGTTAATGGTCAGTTCAGGGTCTAAGATTGCTGTATTTGGTATAAGATGGTTATCACCAAAGACGAGCTTTATCCCCCTGTCATGCTCCTTTACAACTGCAACATAGGTAACCTCGCTCCCTGTGCCTGCTGTTGTTGGAACAGCAATATGCGGTATAAGCGGTCTCTTTAAAATCTGCCATCCCTGATAATCCTCAAGCCTGCCGCCTTCTGTCAGGAGTATTGCCATTGCCTTAGCTGTATCAATGGAGCTTCCGCCGCCAACACTTATCAGTATATCAGCATCAAGCCCCTTCGCATATTTCACCCCTCTATCAATAATGTATACCCCTGTATCAGGCTTCACCTCTGAAAAGATGCCGACGCATCTCTTGCCGAGAAGCTCTTTTATCCTGTCAATTATTCCTGTTGCAGCAAGCCCCTCATCTGTAATTATTACAGCCCTCTTTTTATTAAGGCCGTCCACCTCAGGCCCAATATCATTTATGGCGCCAATCCCAAAGACGATCTTTGTGGGGTTATTAAAATTAAAAGAAAGGTCTGTTGTATAATTTGGCATATTTTTATTCTCTATTTTTTTGCTCAATCGGTATAGTAAAAATAAATTTGCTCCCTTTTCTATATTCGCTTTCAACCCATATTCTTCCACCGTATAGTTCAACCAGTCTTTTTGCCAATGCCAGTCCGAGACCTACCCCTTTAGTCGTCTTGGTGTAAACAGGCTCAAGCTGAGAAAAGGGCTTAAATAGCCCTGGTATATCTTCAGGTTTTATACCTATGCCAGTGTCCTCAACAGAAATTTCTACAAAGTCGGGTTGCGGCGCCCGTGCGCGGATATGTATGCTTCCGCCGGCAGGAGTAAACTTAATGGCATTGCTGAGCAGATTAGACAAAACCTGTTTTATTTTCTGCTCATCTGCTTCAATATCCTTTATTTCCTTTTCAATTTCAATTGTAATTTCTATGTTATTATTAGTCGCTCTTTCCTTAAACATCTGGGAAATATCTTTAATGGTATTAGTTAGTTTCATCTTATCCAATCTTATCTCAGCCCTTCCTGCCTCAATCCTTGAGAGGTCAAGGATGTCATTTATAAGATTCAAGAGCTGTTCACCTGAACTATGAATGTGGTTAACATAGCTCTTTTGTTTTTCATTAAGTTCACCAAAGGAAAGGTCCTTGAGCAGCTCAGAAAATCCAATTACTGAATTAAGCGGCGTCCTTAGCTCATGTGACACATTTGCCAGAAATTCACTTTTTGCCCTTGATGCCGATTCCACCTCCAACAAAGCAGCTTCAAGTTCCACGGACTTTTCCTCTGCTAATTTCAGTGCAGAGGAACGGTCATGCAGCAATATCTGAAGTGTGCGGGCCCTTGTCTGTTGCTGTAAAAATACAAGGCCAATTATATATATAAATAACAGGCCTGCCATTATATAAAGCATACGGTTGGCATTACGTCCTATGGCAATATCCTTGTGAATGGGGATTTCCCCTTCTCCAAGTTTATTCATGGTCTTTAAAAAAAGCGCTACTGCCGAGGTCGCCTCATCAGAGATATGTTTACTTTTCATCAAAAGGCTTTTATTGGAAGATGCATCTTTGTAATCAGCAAATAGCTGCTGCTCAGATGTTATCCAGTTTTCATATTCCTTTGATAAATCGTTGACACTGTCAAGCAGCTCAGGATTGTATAGCGATAATTCCTTGTAACGGAGAAGAAGTGAGTTGGCGGCTTTTACAGCATTGGCAAAATCATAATGCGTTTTTTGATCATTTGTTTTAATCAGACGGTTTTCTATCTCTCTAATCTCAAGGAATGGGCGCCTCATGGCATCCAGCATCTGAATCGCCTTTTGGCCATTTTCTCCCTGCCTGACTTTTGCTGGAATCTTAAGCGATAAAACTGCCCCAATAAAAATAAGACAGCCTAAAGCTACCAATGACCAGAAACGATATTTGTTATCAAGATTAATCATATAAAACGAGATTCCTCGTTGCGCTCAGAATGGCAAAAAGCTAATTTAACCTTCATCCAAAAACCTGCTCGGCACTTTGCTGCTGCACTCAACAAGCTCCTGCGCTGCCTTGATAAACTTAACAATGGTCGGCAGGTCTCCTTTAAGTTTTAGTTTCCCCTGCATCATACCTTTAATCGGGTCAAGCTCCTTTTTTATTACCTGCTTCCATCGGCTGTAATCGCCAGTGATTACATACTTCGCCTTTTGGGCGTCTTCCACTAACGAATGCTTTGCCTCACGACATTCACCGTGATACAGGTCTGTCCATATAGCAAAGTCCTCATTTAGACCAATTGTTGGATTTGCAAGGCATATAAAAGAAACATCCCCTTCCCACTGTGCAGCAACCTCTTTATATTTTTCGCTTGAATTTATTACATTCCTGAACTCAACTATCCATTCATTACTTGGAAAAGTAAACACCGTTCCCCTCCTTACACTATGTATTTTGCCTTCATTCTTCTATATGTCTCCTGCAATGCCCTTTCGTGCTCTAATTCTACTAATGCAAATTTTTCAAAGAGCGCCTTTGCCTCCACATCCTTTGTATTTTGCGCTGCCTTTGTATAAAACTCAGAGGCCTCATGCTCCTTATCAATTGCTATCTTAAAAACCTCAAACAATTTTTCCTCTTCCATAAGACTCTCCTTTCTTAGCTTGAAAAATATCTGACCAATAAGTTATTCTGTTTTACTTATCAAGAAACTCATAGACTGCTGTTTTAAAATCCTTTAAGGTATTTTCAAGATTATCAGCAAGTGGTTTTAATTCTTCCCACCGTATATTAAAACTGTAAGCGTGAACAAAAAAATGTCTAAAAGAAAGGTAATTAGATAGAGTTTCATATAAGCCATTTGTAATAATTTTCTGCTCTAACGAAGCCTTGAGCAAGTCTTTATGCCATGTGGCAGCACTCTTAATCTTACCATGCTTTGACAGAAAGATTCTTTTTAAAATATTTTCAATGCCATTATAGCAATTATGAATAAAGGTTGCTATAGCAGCTAATTCAGCAGTTGAATATTTAACTTTCTTTGACTTAACTACTGACTTCAGCTCAGATATAACAGCATCTATATTTTCAAATTCTGCGTCACAGTATTCTTTAAGCCTTTGAACCAGCATATATAAGTTTGCCTTCCCGTCTTATTATATCCTTAAATTTTGTTTTCTTTCCTGAAAGGTCTATTAAATCAACATTCTTAGTCATCACCCTTAATAGTTCTCCATAAAACTTAAAGAACTTCCCTTTTGGAACACCTCGCACAGCAAAATCATAGTCGTTGACCTCCTCTGGCTTCTTGTATAAAGCAGAACCAATTAAATATAGTTCCCTGATGCTGTATTTCTCGGCAATGCTGATAACCTTGTCAAATTCATCTTTTGGTATCATAATTCCCCCCCTATGAATACAATTTTATTATCAACTCCTCAAGCCCGTATCTTTCAAGCCTCTCTTTTAACGGCCAACCCTTTTCGTCAAGGCCAATGAGCTGATAAAACTCCTTCTTCATAAGCTCAATATCAGGCACAGAGCCTGCTGAGGCGCCGTCCTTTATTGGCGTCATTATTGCCTTTGGCAGGGCATCATCAGCAGATGTAACACCCATAAGGTTATTAATCCCTCTTTTCAAAAGCCATATCCTCTCGCCTGCCTCCATAACCTTGTTTTTATCATAATCAAATGATGTCGTTGTCCTTAGCATATCTGCAACATCATCCATGCTTATACAGCTCGTTATAAAAAGGCATATCACTGCCGAATTTACAACCATTGCCATATTCTGGGACTTAACTGTCATCTCTGCCTTGCCTTCGCTAACCTGTCCTTTGAAATCCTTATCAAGGCAAATCTCAGGATAGATTGTTACGCCCTGCTCTATATGCACATTCATTGACTGGCTGTGCGTTGCACCCCTGTTTGATGTTGCATACGCCAGACCCATTCCGTGCCATCCCCTCGGGTCATGCATCTCTGCCTCAAGACCCTTAACAGTTACAGCATAGTCCTCAGCACCCTTGCCGATTTCCTCTGCTGCCTTCCTGCTGCCTTCAGCAAGAATTTTTCCAAACCCTTCCCTTAAGGCTATCTTCTTGATGAGTGTCAGGATAACATCCCCATCGCCCCAAATAAGCTCAATGCCGTCTGCATCTGCTTTCTTTATTATACCATTTTCATAGCAGTCCATTGCAAATGCAATAGTTGCCCCGCAGGAAACAGTGTCAATACCGTACCTGTTGCAAAGCTCATTTGCCTTTATCAAAAGGGGCAGATTAAAATTCAAAGGCATCGCACCAAGCGCACAGAGGGTCTCATACTCCGGCCCCGGGCCTTCCTCTATTTTGTATGGGCCGTCAGCTACCTCTACCACCCTTTTGCACGCAATAGGGCATCCAAAACAGGCACCTGCCCTTTTTAAATATTTCTCCCTCATTATAGGGCCTGTTATTGTCTTTGATATCTCAGGGTGGTCTCCGAGCCTCCAGTTCTTTATTGGTATATCGCCTGATAAAAGCCCTAAATCCATGCCAACAGCAGTGCCCATCTCACGGAAAGACTTTGCAACCACATTATCCTTTATCTTTTCAAGGAGCTTCTTTCTCAGAGTATTGTATTCATCAGAAAGGGCAGGGCTTACCTTTCCTGTGCCTTTTGCAACTATTGCCTTTAGCCTTTTATGCCCCATCACAGCGCCAAGCCCGCACCTGCCGATTACATCACCTTTATCATTTACAATGCAGGCATATTTAACAAGATTCTCTCCTGCCTGTCCGATGGCAAGGACCTTTGCCTTCTTTGAATGTCTGTCTTTTAAAATATCTGTAACATCATAAGTATCATTGCCCCAAAGGTCGTCAGCATTGCGTATCTCTGCCTTTCCATCTTCTATATAAAGATAAACAGGTTTTTCAGATACACCCTTTACAATAATCCCGTCATAACCTGCAAATTTCAGCTCAGGTCCAAAATTCCCGCCGCAATTCCCTTCACCCCAGATATTTGTTAGAGGCGACTTTGCACACACAGTGAATCTGCCTGTGCCTGGCAAGGTTGTCCCTGTTAAAGGGCCTGTCATGATTATCAATTCATTTTTTTCTGAGAGTGGATCAACCTTATGCAATTCTCTTTCTAAAAAAAGATGTGCAGACAATCCGCTCCCGCCAATAAACCTCTCTTTATCCTTATCAGATATGGTTATTGTATTGCTTTTTTTTGTTGTAAGGTCTATCTCTAATATTTTGCCTATATATCCAGCCAAACTGCATTTCTCCATTATGAATTTTTAATTTTCAATTTTTCAATTTTCATTTTAAAATTCGGCGAAGCCGTTACAATACCTTTGCCTCTTCCTTTAACAGCCTTACCAATTCCTTTACTGCCTGTGCTGGCTCGCCTTCTATCTTTTTTCCTCCGCTCCTCTTTGGCGGAAATGTAACCTTTTCAATCCTCATCTTTACACCTGTTTTGCCAACATCCTCTGCCTTTAAACCGAGCGCTGAAAGATTCATCTCCTGCAGGGGTTTGCTCTTTGCCTTCATAATGCCTGGCAAAGATGCATATCTCGGCTCATTAAGCCCTTTCTGGCATGTAAAGACTGCTGGCAATGTTGTCTCAATCTTTTCAATACCGCCTTCAATCGGTCTTTGTGCTGTTGCCTTTTTATTTGATGCGTCTATCTCAAGCTTGTTTATCAATCCCACATGAGGCAGGCCTAAAAACTCAGCAACATAAATACCTACTGCTGATAGGTCGTCATCTATTGCCTGCTTGCCGAAGAAGATTACATCATATTGGAGTTTTTTTATTGCCTCTGACAGGGCTAATGCAGTTGTATAAGAATCTGCGCCTTCAAAGGCAGGGTCTTTCAAATGGACTGCCTTATCAGCGCCCATTGCTAAGCATGTGCGGAGCACCTCCACAGCCTTCTCACTGCCCATTGTAATTACTGTAACCTCTCCGCCGAATTTCTCCTTTGTGCGCACAGCCTCCTCTACTGCAAACTCATCGTAGGGATTTACAACATAGAGCTTTGCATTGAGCTTTTCCATCTCAGCCAAGTCAACGGCCTTTTCATCAGAAGTAATTTTGATTATCGCATCGCTTGCTGGCACTTGTTTTATACAGGCAATGATGTTCATTTCTGGTTCCTCCTCGTGTATAAAAATGAGTCTCTGAAAATATTTGTATCAATCAGATACATCATCTCCACTCCATTGCCTTATGCTGAAGCTCCACAGAAGTGTATTTATCTTTTAATTCAGATAGACTGCCTTCCCAATCAAACGTAAACCTTTTTTTCTTAACCCTTTTTACTCGCTTTTCTAACAAGAAATCTATAAAATCCAAAACCTCTTTTTTTAAATCTTCAGGCAATTCTTCTAATCTTTCCTTAACTATTTGCCTTTGTTTCATCTTTATCCTCCATAGATTCTTTTGATATTTATCTTAACCTAATTCTATAGCTTTGATTTCCTAGTGTCAAATGGTTTTGAAGTGCATCTACTTCTATACCCCTCAATCTTCTCTAACAGCCTCTCAATTCCTTTTCCCTCTGATGCAACTGTGAGGATAACAGACAGCATCTTCTTTTTTTGCGGCAGAAGGCTTATCATATCATCAATTGACCTTGCTGTCTCCTCTGCATTCTTCAAGTCTGACTTGTTCACTACAAATATATCAGCTATCTCCATTATCCCTGCCTTCATCATCTGTACATCATCGCCAAGTCCTGGTGTTAATACCAATACAACAGTATGCACAATATCCTTAACAGCGGTCTCGCTCTGGCCAACACCTGCTGTTTCAATAAAAATAATGTCCTTGCCCAGAGCATCAAGGACAAGCGCAGCATCAAAAGCTGTTTTTGAAAGCCCGCCAAGCCTGCCGCCTGTTGCCATGCTCCTGATAAACACACCGTCATCCATAGAATGATTAGCCATTCTTGTCCTGTCACCTAAGATTGAACCGCCGGTTATCGGGCTTGTCGGGTCAATTGCAACAACTCCGACTGTTTTTTTATTCTTTCTCAATAGCCTTATCAGGCTGTCAATGAGCGTGCTCTTACCGCTTCCCGGTGCGCCTGTGATGCCGACTATATGTGCTTTACCTATATATGGCTTGAGCCTTTTTAATATATTCCTTCTTGCTGCTTCATCATTCTCAATAATTGAGATTAATCTTGCTGCTGCAGATTTATTGCCTTTTAATAGTTCTATTATAAGTTTTTTCATTTATAAAATTAACTATCTCCTCTGTCCTTGTCCCCGGTGTAAATACTTCAGCAACGCCTTTTTTCTTTAGCCTTGCTATATCCTCTTTTGGGATTATTCCGCCGCCAATCAGTAATTTATCCTTTAGACCCTTCTCCTTCATCAACTTTAATATTGTCGGAAAGATTACATTATGTGCGCCAGAGAGAAGGCTTATTCCGATAACATCAACATCCTCCTCCAATGCTGCATTTATAATCTCCTCTGCTGTCTGACGCAGGCCGAGATATATCACCTCATAGCCCGCATCGCGGAGCGCCATGGCAATGATCTTTATCCCCCTGTCATGGCCGTCAAGACCAGCTTTGGCAAGGAGAATGCGGATTCTTTTTTTAGAATAGCGCCGGTTCTTTATATTCACCAAAGACCTCTTTTAATGTATTGCTGACTTCACCCACTGTTGCATAAGCCTTTACTGCATCTATTATATACGGCATAAGATTTTCTTTACCCTCTGCTGCCCCTTTTAATCTTTTCAAAGATGCTTCCCATCTCTTTTTATTCCGTTTTTTCCTTATCCCTTTTACTGCCTTAATCTGTTTTTTTTCTATCTCTGGCCCTATCTTTAGTGTCTCAATCGGTTCCTCTTCTTCTACAAATTCATTTAAGCCAACTACTATCTTCTCCTTCTTTTCAATTGCCTGCTGATACCACTGGCTGCTCCTTGCAATCTCCCTTTGCGGATAGCCCTGCTGTATTGCCTCTACCATGCCGCCGAGCTCGTCAATCTTTTTAAAATATTTACAAACCCCTTCCTCTATCTTATTTGTAAGCGCCTCAATAAAATATGAACCGCCCAATGGGTCAACTGTATTTGCTGCGCCGCTCTCATTGGCAATAATCTGCTGTGTCCTCAATGCAATGGTTACTGCCCTTTCCGTTGGCAGGGCAAGTGTCTCATCCATTGAATTTGTATGCAGCGACTGTGTGCCGCCTAAAACTGCTGCAAGCGCCTGAACGGTTGTTCTTACAATATTATTATACGGCTGCTGCGCTGTTAAGGAACAGCCTGCTGTCTGTGTGTGAAAACGCATCTGCATTGAATGAAAATTAGCTGGCCTGTATATCTTCTTTATCTCTCTTGCCCATATCCTCCTTGCTGCGCGGAACTTTGCAATCTCTTCAAAAAAGTCATTATGGGAATTAAAGAAGAATGAGAGCCTTCCTGCAAATTCATCTATCTTCATGCCTGCCTTTATGCATGCATCAACATAGGCAAGGCCGTCTGATAAAGTAAAGGCAAGCTCCTGAACAGCGCTCGCGCCTGCTTCCCTTATATGATAGCCGCTTATGCTGATGGGATGCCATTTTGGAAGATTCTTTACGCAGTATGATATGGTATCTGTAATGAGCCTTATAGACGGCTTCGGCGGATATATCCATTCCTTTTGCGCAATATATTCTTTTAGTATATCGTTCTGGATTGTCCCGCCGAGCTGCGATAATGGTATCCCTCTTTTTTCAGCAAGCGCAACATACATTGCAAAGATAACTGCTGCTGGCGCATTGATGGTCATTGATGTAGTAATCTTGTTTAGCGGGATATCTCTAAAAAGCCGCTCCATGTCAGAGAGCGAATCAATGGCAACACCGCACCTGCCAACCTCCCCAATTGAGTAGTGATGGTCTGAGTCATAGCCCATTAATGTCGGAAGGTCAAAGGCAACGCTCAGGCCTGTCTGCCCTTTTTTAAGGAGGTATTTAAATCTCTTGTTTGTTTCCTCTGCTGTGCCGTATCCTGCGAACTCACGCATTGTCCAGATGCGGCCGCGGTACATGGAGGGATAGGCGCCCCGTGTGAATGGGTACTCGCCTGAAAAACCGATGTCCCTTATATAATTGAAGTCTGGTATATCTGCTGGCGTATAGATTAGCTCATCTATCAGCAGATTGGATACCGTTGTAAAGACAGGCAGACGCTCAGGCAGCAATTTAAGGTTTGGGCTGAGAATATTTTGAATCCAACGGTTTTTCTCAGTCCTTATTTTCTCAGTCTTTTTCTTTTTTATCATCACCACCTTGTCAGGCGGGGAGCTTTACATATTTTTTTATTGCCTTTATAAGATCATTGGGATTAAATGGTTTTACAAGATATTCATTCGCTCCCTGCTTCAGCCCCCACACCTTGTCGCTTGTCTGATTCTTGGACGAAACCATTATAATTGGAATATCTTTATATGCAGGGTCTTTTCTCATATCCCTGCAGACCTGATAACCATTTTTTTTCGGCATGATAATATCTATCACAGCAGCATCAAATTTTTCAACACGCATCTTATATTCAGCAGCCTCTCCATCCATAACAGTAACAGTATCATAGCCTGCCTCTTTTAATGCCATTTCAACAAGCTGAAGCTCTGAATAGCTGTCATCAGCAATCAACACCCTTGGTTTACTGTGGTGGTTTAATGAAGAAACGTTGACTCTGCTGCCAATATCTGCCTGAAGCACATGCTCTTTTATCGGCGGCGGCATATAAGTCTTTGCAGCCTTCTTCTCCTCTGTCTTTTCTTCAACGAATCTCTTTGGCGGGTCATTTATCATAGATGTATATACAGAAACAATGGCCTTCATTATCTCCTTTGCCACCTCTAATTTTGTCTTTCCTTTAATCTCAAGGGTTTTAACCTTTCTTTCAAACTGTTCAAGAAACATATCTATAATATATCCCTTAACCTCATGCTGCGGTGTTGGCTGGAGCAGGGGTATTTGTATACCCCTTAGCGTAAGGTGCCCCTGAACCTCTCTGAAGAGAGTAGGCGATTTGTGTATTAATATAATTTCTGCTGGCCTCTCTATAGCAGCCAATAGGGCATTTGTAATAGCTTCGGCTACAGATGAGGCATCTTCTCTCGTACTTATAGAATTGCCAATTACCCTGCCACTCTCAAGTTCCATAACTATCTCCCAATTAAAGGAGTATCCTTCGCCAAGAAAAGAGATAAGGATGTTTTTACCTTTTACAATCCAGTGTGTTTCCATTTTTTCTCTTTCCATAATATTAACACCTCACCTTTCTTTAAGACAGGGTTTATATTTTTATTCTTTCTACAACCCCGCGCCATCCTCTATATTGGCCTCCCTCTCTGAATACCCCCTCTTTTATAATTACAATCTGCGGTCTTTGCTGCGGACAGGATGTAATCCCCATAATTCTTTTGCCATAAAAAGGCCTTGTGCACGACAAGGTTTTATCAGCAGGGTCAATCTCAAGTGAAACGCATCCTGACAATATCCCTGTATTAAATCTCTGGGCTATCCTCGGCATAACATCACATCCTAAAATAGTCTCACCTGATAAAATAATCTCTGGCGTTTTCTGTTCAATTATACCAGAAACCGCCTTTATAATGGAAGAGGTATTATAAGAATTTGTATTTATACCCTCCAAGAGCAAAACTTCATCTGCCCCAAGATTTATTGCCTCTTTTGCTAAATTCTCATCACTTGCAAAAATGATTAGCCAAACACCAATGCCAACAACATCTGCAAACTCCCTTGCCTTGCCTAATATCTCTCTGCTCAGCTTTGTAAAACCGCTGCTGCCCGCCTCCCCGACAACAAGGATATTGCTGTAGCTGATAGCCTTTTCCAGTATTTCACCTGATTCGCTTACTTCAATTATTGCGCCAAGAGGACAACTGTCTATACAAATTCCACAGTGAACACAGCTTTCAAAGAGCGCTGCCTTATCACCTTCCATTCCAATTGCAGCATAGGGGCAGGAAGGTATGCAGAGCTGGCAGCCATTGCATTTTTCTGGGATAATTTTTATCGGCATATTTATCTGACCGAATTCACATAACTCACCCTCCCCCTTACCCCCTCCCGTCAAGGGAGGGGGTTTTAATGTTCCCTCTTCCCTTGCGGGAGAGGTCAGAACAAAATCCCCTCTCCCCTTGCGGGAGAGGGTTAGGGTGAGGGGTTGTTTTTGTATTATTTTCCCCTCTTTCTCATCTCCTCGTCTTTTAATACCCTTCTCAGCACCTTCCCAATCATCGTCTTTGGCAGCTCTTTTCTGAATTCTACCTCTTTTGGCACCTTAAACTTGGCAAGGCTCTTCTTGCAGTATTCTATTATCTCCTCTGCTGTTGCTGTCTCGCCGTGCTTTAAGACAATATATGCCTTTATCATCTCTCCCTTAAATTCATCCGGAATCCCGACAACAACAACATCCTGCACCTTGTGGTGTCTAAATATAACCTCCTCAATCTCTTTAGGATAGACATTCTCTCCAACTGTTTTTATCATATCCTTTTTGCGCTCCTCTATATAAAAGAAGCCATCCTCATCCATTCTTGCTACATCGCCTGTATAAAGCCATCCATCCCTTATTGTATTTGCTGTCTCATCAGGTTTGTTCCAGTATCCCTTCATTACCTGCGGGCCTTTGATGAGCAGCTCTCCAATCTCATTTATACCAAGAACCTTCCTGCTTGTTTCAACATCCACTATTTTAATATCTACATCTGGAAACGGAAGGCCAATGCTGCCCTTCACTCTCTTTCCATAAATAGGGTTGCAGTGTGTTACTGGCGATGCCTCAGAAAGTCCGTAGCCCTCAACAAGCTTTCCGCCTGTTAGGCTCTCAAATTTATTCTGCACCTCAACATGAAGGGTGCCTGCGCCGCTTATACATATCTTTATTGATGACAGGTCATATTTCTTAATCTTTGAAAAATTGTTTATTGCCACATACATCGCCTCAACGCCAATAAAGATAGTTGTCTTATGCTTGGCAACCGCATTTAATACATCCTTTGTCTTAAACCTCGGCAGAAGCACAAGCGCAGCGCCAATGTATATTCCAAGATTCATTATAGCTGTCATCCCGAATACATGAAAGAAGGGAGTAACACCCAAGAATATCTCTTTTCCATCTTTCAGGCTCGGCATCCAGTTTCTGCACTGGATAACATTCGCAATAAGATTTCTGTGCGTAAGGATTACGCCCTTTGGAACGCCTGTTGTGCCGCCTGTGTATTGCAATAAGGCAGTATCATCAGGCAAAACCTTGATTGAAGGAGAATCAGTCTTTGCCTCGTTTAAAAGCTTGAGTAAATCATATACCGGAGGCGTCTTATCAACGCTTATCAACTGGCCTTCAAGAAGTGCCTTAATTGGATAGAGCAGTTTTAATAATGGAGGAAGATAATCCTTTACACCTGTAATGATAACCCTCTTGAGGTTTGTATTTGCCAAGATATTTTTTATACGCGGAAAAAAGAGGTCTAAGGCAACAATGGTTTCAGCGCCAGAATCCTTCATCTGAACCTCTATCTCCCTTTCAACATATAATGGATTGGTCTGAACAACGATTGCGCCTATTCTTAGAGCGCCATAATATGTAAATACTGCCTGAGGGCAATTTGGAAGCATCAATGCCACCCTGTCGCCTTTCTTTACACCGAGTGCTATAAGTGCATTTGCAAACCTGTTTGAGAGTTCATCTAATTTCTTATATGTTATTTTATTGCTAAAGAAGAAGAGTGCAGGATTGTTTGGAAATCTTTCTGCTGCGTGTGTAAGAAATTGCTGTAATGGCATATCAGGATATTTTAATGTAGATGGTATGCCTGGCTCGTATGATTTTAACCATGGCCTTTCTGTATTCATAAGACCTCCTCTGGCACAAAGGTATTTGTAATTCTTACTGCCGAGCCAGCAGCGCCGCATTTTACAGCATCAGCTCCAATATCCTGTATGCTCCACTTTATAACCTCTGACTTTGCTGCCTTCATTATCTTTATGGCACTCGGCACCCTCGGTTTATTTGAATCCTTATTAACTGAAATTACTGCTGGCAAATCTATCTCTATATTTGAATGACTATCCACGCCTGTTAATCTTTCAACAGTGATTTTCTTATCTGATATATTATTAAGTGCAATAACAAAGGTTGCCTGTTCAACATTAAATATCTCTGCCAGTCTTGGCCCAATCTCGCCAAT
>JAHFEP010000051.1:4240-15203 GCA_023248415.1 Nitrospirota bacterium | reverse complement strand
AAAAAAACTAAAAAACTCTTGACAAAAAAAAATATGAGTGCTATAGTTTTGGCGTTTAAAAAAAACCTGTAAGCAGTTGATGAATTTGGTTTTTAAGAAGCGGAATTATAATCCTATTTTTATTAAAGAAAAAGGGGGTGATGGAGAAATAGTTTTAGTAGACAAGGTAATACGGAGTTAGGGATGAGGGAGGTAGAAATTCCTCAAAAAATGAAGATTTTACCATTACGAATTATTAAAAGGAGGCAGGCATGAAGAAAGCATTAGTAGTATTAATCGGAGTTTTGATGGCCATGATGTTTGTGGCCCAGTCTTATGCCGAGACAACAGTCGGCGGGACAATTGATGCAAGAGGCAGATGGAGAGAGAATAACAACGATTTAAATAATGATCAGTATGGCAGCATGGCACTATGGCAGGAGAAGGTAAACATCTGGGTTGATGCAAAGATTGCTGAGGGGCTGAAGGGTTATGTGGAATTGCAGACTGGTAATGGTGCATCAAAAGGTTGGTTTAACTGGGGTACCTCTACTGGTGATGCAGCTCCAAACTCACTCTTGTACGAGAATGATGCGCTCGGCTATATGTCGGTACGCTATGCCTATATTGACTTTATGATTCCAAGCACACCAGTTGGCATTAAGATTGGTCATTTTCCGGTTGTTCTTGGCCACAGCATCTGGGCAGATACAGGTATTTGGGGTTCAGATGGCTTGCTCATTTATGTTGTTCCAATAAAGGAATTAATGATTGGTCTTGGTACATTAAAGGGTTATGAAACAAACTCAAACACAGACCGTACAGATGCAGATCTCTATGTCTTGATGGCAAACTATACCTTTATACCAAAGAATACACTTGGATTAAATGCATCATATATCTTAAGGGCAGGCGCTCGTGGACAAGGTAAGGCATTGAGCAATGAATACTGGAGCGATCTTTCAGCAGGTGGCGCTTATGGTGATTCAGGGGATGTAGCGGCCTTTAATAAAATCAATAATTTAAGAATGTGGAATATTATGCTTACAGCAGATGGCGCCTTTGATTTTGGCCTTGGCTATAAATTTGAGGTTGACAAGCAGCTTGGCAAGCTTGATGAAACTGGGTATCATGAAAGGGGTGCTGGAGGAATATTAGATGGTGATGCGGATGGTTTAAGAGCTAAGGGTCTTGCCTTGCTTTTGGGTGTAAATTATAAGATTGCAGATATTGCTAAAGTAGGTCTTGATGTTGCCTATGGTTCAGGTGATAAGTGCGGTGAATTTGAAGAACCGGCTACTGGTTCAGCAACTGGTGATCGCTGTAAAAGAACAGGTAACTATTTTGAAGGTTATTTAAGCTTCAATGACTATTCATATACAATGATATATGAAGATATCATTGGCCAGAAGAGGGCAAAAGGAGTCAGGGTAGGCGATACATACACCTCAGGACTGACATCAGCAGATTTTGGCCTCTATAATACAATGTATGTGAAGGTTGGCGCCGGTGTTACACCGCTTAAGGATATGAGCATTGACCTTGATTACTACTACCTTAGAGCAGTACAGTCATATTACCGTGGTCAGAAGAAGGGCCTCGGCAGTGAGGTAGACCTCACATTTGGTTATAATATCTATAAAAATCTGAAGTGGACATTCAAGGCTGGATATTTCCTTGCAGGGGAACATTATGAGGAATTAGCTTATGATGTCAATGGAACTAATACCACAGATAGAGTAGGTGATAGCAATGCATGGGCATTTGAGCAGAAACTCAGCCTGAAGTTCTAACAGCATTATTAACCCTCTCTTATCCCCCTTTAATAAAGGGGGATTTAGGGGGCTTATACAAAAGATAGAAACAAAAAAAATAGAGGGTTTTCTTCATTAAGGGGAAAACCCTCTTTTTGTTAGAGGATATTTCCTACAATTTTGTAGTTTTATAGGGCTAGCAAAAATAGAGCGTGTATTGCTTTGCTGTTCAATCACAAAAGAATTTTTATTCGTCATTCCGTGCTTGACACGGAATCCAGTTTTTAAATTCTTTCTGGATTCCTGCTTTCGCAGGAATGACAAATTGCAAGAGGAGGTGTTTAATGAAGAAAATCTTAGGATTATTTCTTGGGATTTTAATGGTGTTCGTAGTCGTTGCTGATGCCCTTGCAGAGATATCAGTCGGCGGAACAATTGATGTAAGGGGCAGATGGCGTGAGAACAATAATGATTTGAACAAGGATGGGGCTCCAGATGGTACAGCGAATGGCAGCACAGCCTACTGGGAGCAAAAGGTCAATCTCTGGGTAGATGCAAAGATTGCAGAGGGATTAAAAGGTTATGTGGAATTGCAAAGTGCCGGTGCTGATGGCTTTCAGACATGGGGTGCTTCACGTACAAATACTGATACAGCACCTAACTCCCTTTTGAATGAAAACCGCGGATTGTCCCTTTTGGAGATCAGATATGCCTATATTGATTTTATGATTCCGAAAATACCCGTTGGTATCAAAATTGGTCATTTCCCAGTTGTCCTTGGCCACAGCATCTGGGCTGATACTTCTTATTGGGGTTCAGATGGTCTTCTGATTTATTCTGCACCAATAAAGGAATTAATGATTGCTCTTGGCACATTAAAGGGTTATGAAACAGCTTCAAATACAAACCGCACTGATGCCGACCTTTATGTATTGATGGCAAACTACACCTTTATGCCAAAGAATACAGTAGGAGCTAATGCATCATATCTCTTAAGGGCAGGCGCTCGTGGACAGGGCAAGGCATTGGCCAATGAATACTGGAGCGATCTTGCAGCAGGCGGCGCAGCTAATGATACACCAAATAGCGGAGCCTTTGATAAAATCAATAATGTAAGAGTTTGGAATATCATGCTGACTGCAGATGGCGCCTTTGATTTTGGTCTTGGTTATAAGTTTGAAATTGACAAGCAGTTTGGCAGGTTCAGTGAAAAAGGATATGAGGAAACATATGATAATGGAACACATAGCACTAATTTTAGAGCTGGCGGCCTTGCATTCCTCCTTGGGGTAAATTATGGGATTGCTGAGATTGCAGAGGTAAGATTTAATGCCGCTTACGGCTCAGGTGATAAGTGTGGCGAATGGTCTGCCTCAACAGCAGGTGGCACAGTAAATGGTGATGCCTGTAAAAATTCAGGTAACAGATTTGAAGGTTATCTCAGTTTCAACAACTATGGTTATACAATGATATACGAAGACATAGTCGGCCAGAAGACAGGTATAAGCACAATGGGCAGCGGCGACTTTGGTTTATATAACACCATGTATATCAATGTTGGCGCAGGTGTTACGCCATTAAAGGATATGAGCGTTGGCTTGGATATCTACTATCTTAGAGCTATGAAAGAGTTCTATTACGGCCAGAAGAAGAACATTGGCTGGGAGGTTGATCTGAACTTTGGATATCAGATATACAAGAACCTGAAGTGGACACTCCTTGCAGGCTATTTCCTTCCAGGAAACCACTATAAGGCAGTCAATTCAACAGATACAGTAAAAGACGATGCAGCATGGGCATTTGAACAAGTGCTGAGTCTGAGCTTCTAAGAGCAGCACGGTTAAAACCGTGCCTACAGTAGGGACGACCCGTTGGGTCGCCCAAATCAAAATATAGCAATTCAAAAAAGGGCAGCTATTTGGCTGCCCTTTTTGTTTTATGCTCGTCCGATTTACAACATTATTTATATGTGTTAATATTATATTGATGGAATTTGAGGCCTTAAAATCAAAACTAAATAACCTTCCTGATTCTCCAGGCGTCTATCTAATGAAAGGCGCCAATGGAGAAATCCTTTACATCGGCAAGGCAGGCTCTTTAAAAGACAGGGTACGTTCATATTTCCAAAAGGGTGCGAATTTAACATTAAAGACATCTGCTATGAAAGAGCAGGTATCAGACATTGAATGGATTGTTACGAGCTCTGACCTTGAGGCATTAATCCTTGAAAATAATCTTATAAAAAAACATAAACCCAAATATAATATTATCTTAAGGGACGATAAAAATTATCCATATCTTAAGCTGTCTGCTGACGAGGACTTTCCACGTTTCTCTATTGTCAGGCGGTATAAAAAGGATAAGGCGCTCTATTTTGGCCCTTATGTCCCTGCAAATGCATTAAGGGAGACGCTAATTGTTGTTAATAAGATTTTTCCTTTAAGAAAGTGCAAGAAGAATATTGACGGTAAGGACGAAAGGCCGTGCCTTAATTATCAGATAGGCAGGTGCCTTGCCCCGTGCTGCGGCAAGATTAGTAAAGAGGATTATTGGAAGATTGTTAAAGATGCGAGGCTGTTTTTAGAGGGTAAGGACAAGGAGCTTTTGAACTCTTTTTATCAGAAGATGGAAGCAGAATCCGAGGCACAGAATTTTGAAGAGGCAGCAAAGACAAGGGACAGGATAAAAAAGATAGAGCGCGTCCTTGAAAAGCAGAGGATTACAGTTACAGAGATGATTGATCAGGATGTGATCGGCATGGCAAGGGAAGGCGGGA
Source organism: Nitrospirota bacterium (assembly GCA_023248415.1). GTDB lineage: Bacteria > Nitrospirota > CAKKRA01 > 9FT-COMBO-42-15 > 9FT-COMBO-42-15 > 9FT-COMBO-42-15. Next base: position 10,694 of record JAHFEP010000051.1, on the reverse strand, counting down.
ATGCCGATATACAAATCCTGTTTGTAAGGAACGGCATGATGACAGGCAGAAAGGATTTTTTCTGGGATGATTTACGAGATGCGAGTAACAGCGAGGTTATTACCTCTTTTGTTGAGCAGTTTTACAGGGATGAGATACAGATTCCGGATGAGGTATTAATTCCGATAGAATTAGAAGGAAGAGGGATTGAGGAGTGGCTTTCTCAAAGAAAAGAGAAGAGGGTTCATATTATTGTGCCTAAAAGAGGACACAAGCCGTCGCTTATCAAACTGGCTGAAGAAAATGCCTTGATAAGGCTTAATGAGATTTTAACAGAGAAAAAGAAATATGAATTGATACTTAATGAATTGAAGGATATGATTGGTCTGCAGCAATTGCCACGGAGGATTGAGGCATTTGATATCTCCAATATTTCAGGAAGCGAGGCAGTAGGCTCTATGGTAGTCTGGGAAGGAGAAGGACCTAAAAAATCTGATTACAGGAGGTTTAAGATAAAAACAGTGCATGGCGCTGATGATTATGGTATGATGAAAGAAATTTTATATCGTTATTATTTAAAACTTAGAGAGAAAAATTTTCCTGCTGCAGACCTTGTAATGATAGACGGTGGCAGGGGACAGCTTAATGTTGCCCTTGAGGTATTTAAAGAATTTGGCATAGATATAAAGGTTATTGGCATTGCTAAGGCAAGAGGAGATGATGAAAGGGAGCGGATATTCCTTTCGGATAAAGAGGAGCCGATAGAATTGGAGCCTTCATCGCCTGTAACACTCCTTTTGCAAAGAATCAGGGATGAATCGCACAGATTTGCCATCAGCTATCACAGAAAACTTATGAATAAGCGGATGTTTGTTTCTGTGCTTGATGATATTGAAGGAATAGGGCCGATAAAAAAGAGAAGGTTACTGAGAACATTTGGAAGTGCAGAGGCAGCAGTAAAAGCAGTAAAAAGATATTGACTGTAGGGGCGACCCTATGTGGTCGCCCTGAAATAAATAAACAGCCATATCATCAAAAATGGCAACTCTTGCAGGAGCAGGTTTGTAACCTGCTCCGAAACATTTGGGTTCAGGTTGCAAACCTGAACCCGCAAAAAATAAATATATAATTTACAATTTAAAATTTGCAATTTACATTTTACAATGGAGCGAAGCGACAAATGCCTTCTGAGATAGAAGAGATGCAAAAAATGGAAACAACCTCTCAATCGGTTAGACAGGCTCACGATGTAGAAGATTTGCCTTCTGAAGGAAGGACAGATGTCTCCAAACTTGATTTATCACAGAGCTTTTCCCAAAAAAGGGAGAAGAAGCTGTTTTCTACCGGCAGGCAGGGGACATTATATATCCTCTTTCTTATTATCCTCGGCCTTATATTTCAGATATTGTATTTATACCAGCATAATCTTCCTGCTGAAATGCTTTTTAACGGCTCTATACTATTCATACTCTTCCTGACAATTATTTTATCTTTTAGAGCTATAAAGGAGAGAAGATACGGCTTGAGGCTGGCCTCTTTGCTTAATACTAATATCTCATTTAATCCTGACCTTGATTACAACGGCGTTCTTAAAACAGTTATGGAGCTTGGGGAATCATTTATCAGGAATTATTCTGTTGCCATGTTTTTAATTGATGAAAAGAGAACTATATTTAATGAAAAGGCAACATTAAATGATAGTATTGTAAGAATTGGAAACCTGAGTGTAATAGAAACAGCGCTCTTGGGTGATATAAATAAAGGTGTTATTGACGCAGTGCTATTTAAGGGAAAGGATTTGAAGAAGATAGCTGCGATTTTTGGAGGCAGAAAGGTGAGGTCAGCCTATTTTTTACCCCTTGAGAATCAAAACAAGAGGATGGGACTTATGGTTTTTTTTAGCGGAAGCAGAACAAAACCTTTAACAGAAGACATGGGGCTTCTTCCCTATATCCCGCGTATTTCGTCTATCTTTATAATCAACAATGAGATATATCGTGAGAATAAAGAGATTGAGGCAAAGGAGATGCGCAAAGATTCAGAGTGGAGGCGGAAAAGGCTTGAGTTAGAAGAGGAGCTAAAGAGGCTCAATAATGAACTGTTGCTGACAAATAAAAAATTAGCAGGAAGCGTATCTGAGAAAGAGAGGTTGGAGGGAGAGGTATTATCTACGAAAAAAGAATTAGAGTCCCAGATTAAAAAGGCGACTGATGAGCTTGCAAAGGCATACCTTGAGCTTGACAATAAGGAAAAGGAGTTTGGCAAAAAGGTGCTTGAGCAGCTTGCAGTAAGGGAGCTGAATCAGGCTATAGAATTCCTGTTTGATGAGGGCCTTATCCTTGACCTTGTTTTAAATATAGCAGTCAGTGAGCTAAAGGCATCTGCTGGAGCTGTGATGCTTCAGAACCCCGAGATTAACAGGCTTGAAATGAAATTCCAGCGCGGTTTTGCAGAGGATGAAAAGGATAAGAAGAGGCTGCTATGCGAGACAATCGCAGGCTATGTAAATCAGAAAAAGGAACCGCTGCTTGTTATAAACTTAGAAAAGGAGCCGAAATTTATTCCTATTCCCCCCCCTACACCAGGGGGAATGGCAGGCACAGCCATGCTTGCTGTTCCTATTAAGAGCCAGAATAATATTATTGGTGTAATAAGCCTGTATAATAAGGTTAGCGGCGAGGTATTTAATACAGAAGACCTTAATATTCTCTCTACATTATCAAGACAAGCATCAAATGCAGTGGAGAATGCGCGTTTGTATGAAGGTATTGCACAGGGGAAAAGGCTGAGAAGCGTTTATGGAAAATATTTGTCCGAGTCTCTGATAAACAAATTGAAGGTGTCCCCTAAAGAGCTTGACCTTGTTGGAACAAGACAGAAGGCAGTTGTTCTTTCATTGCAGATAAGCGGCCTGGGCCAGAGTCTTGGCATTATTCCCACAAATCAGGCAATTACAATATTAAATAAATATTTCGCCTTCTTAACAGATATTCTTTATAAATACGATGCATCAATAGACAGGCTTACAAGCAATGGTTTTATTGCTGTGTTTGGCATCCCTTTTACCAAGGCTGATGACACAAAGAGGGCAGTTACAGCAGGTGTTGATATGGTTATAAGGTTTATAAAAAAGATTAAGGCAGAGGGCGATGATAAGCTGAATATTGGCATTTCTGTTGGTATAAGCAGCGGAGAGGTGATGATTGGCGAGATTGGCACAGGCGAGCACAGGAGGACTACTATAATAGGCGATGTGGTGGATTTAAGCAGCAGGCTCCAGTGGATGGCGCTTTCCGGCCAGGTTCTTGTTGATGAGCCTACATTCAGGGCTGTTTCAGATATCTTCCTTGCACAGAAAACAGGCTCTGTTCCGATACCCGGCGGAAAGACTATGGAGATTTATGGGATTGTGAAGCTGAAAAGATAATCTCAGGAGATGCGGGAAGTAATTGACATTTTTTATAATATTGTGATAATAATTAGATAATAATATAATAAGTTGGAGGTATTTATGTCGGGTCATTCAAAATGGGCTACTACTAAACACAAAAAGGCAGCAATAGATGCAAAGAGGGGCAAGATATTTACCAAGATAACAAAAGAAATTGCAGTAGCAGCAAAAATCGGAGGCGGCGATCCAGACGGCAATCCAAGACTCAGGACAGCCATTTTAAAGGCAAAGGAAGCAAACATGCCGGCAGACAATATCAAAAAGGCTGTAATGAAGGGGACAGGTGAGCTTCCTGGTGTTTCTTATGAGGAAACAAACTATGAGGGTTACGGCCCGGGCGGTGTTGCTATTTTAATAGATATTATGACTGATAACAAAAACAGGACAGTTGCTGAGATAAGAAAGACATTCACAAGACACGGCGGCAATATGGGAGAGGCAGGCTGTGTTTCATGGATGTTTAATAAAAAGGGTTATATAGTTGTTGAAAAGAACAAGGCAGATGAGGATAAATTGATGTCTCTTGCACTTGATTCAGGCGCAGAGGATATGAAATCAGACAATAATAATTTTGAGATAATAACTGTGCCAAAAGACTTTGAGAAGGTAAAAGAGGTTTTAAAGCAGAATAATATTGAGATGTCTGTTTCGGAGGTAACAATGGTGCCGCAGAGTTATATAAAGCTTGACGGCAAAGAGGCAGAGCAGATGCTGAAGCTGATGGAAGAATTGGAAGACCACGACGATGTCCAGAATGTGTATGCAAACTTTGATATCCCGGATGAGATAATGGCAAAGGTATAAAAGCAGTCGTAAGTAGTAAGTTTTAAGTCGTAAGAAGCTTTACCTGTCTGCCGACAGGCAGGAGATTTGCAATCGGAGTGCGATGAGAGTATTAGGAATAGACCCTGGTTCATCAATTACTGGTTATGGTATTGTGGATGAAGCAGGCGGTAAACTGCTTCTTTATGAATGCGGTATAATCAGGGCTCAGGCTGCAAGGCCGTTTTCAGATAAATTAAAGAGGATATACGACGGCCTGACAGAGGTAATATTAAAATGCAGACCGGATATTGCTGTTGTAGAAAATATCTTTTTGTCCAAGAATGTAAAATCAGCAATAAAGATGGGGCATGCAAGGGGTGTGGCTATGCTTGCCTGTGCAAATGCAGGACTTTCTGTATTTGAATATACACCCTTAGAGATAAAGATGGCAGTAGTAGGTTATGGCGCTGCTGAAAAGTCACAGGTGCAGGAGATGGTGAAACGTATCTTAAGTCTTGATAAAATACCTGAATCAGAGGATGCCTCAGATGCCGTTGCAGCAGCTATATGCCATATACATTCAGCAAAGTTAAGAGAAATAATGGATAAGGCATAGTAGGGACATGCCATGGCATGTCCCTACTTATAGGGAAAAATGATAGGTTTACTTTCTGGCAGGCTTGTTTATAAATCACCTGAATACAGCATTATAGATGTTAATGGCGTAGGCTATCAGGTTTTTACATCCCTCACATCATATTACAGCCTGCCTGAAATAGGTGAAACCTTAACTATAAATATACACACTCATCATCGGGAGGACGCAATACATCTATTTGGCTTTGTAGAGAAGAGTGAAAAAGAACTTTTTCATTATTTGATAGGTGTTTCTGGTATAGGGCCGAAATTGGCATTAACAATCCTTTCAGGGATGCCTGTTTCCCAGCTTGTGACTGCTATAATGGATGGCGATGTTAGAAGGCTTACAAATATACCAGGGATTGGAAAAAAGACTGCCGACAGATTGCTCTTAGAATTAAAGGAGAAGGTCAGGCATATAACATCTGTATTAGAGAGTAAAGAAAGGACAGCAAAGAATAGAATTATTGATGACGTCCTTTCTGCACTTGTAAATCTTGGTTATAACAGGGCAGTAGCAAAGGATGCAGTAGAGAAGATGAGTGTGCATGGTGAAGAGAATAAAACAGTTGAGGATTTAATAAGAGAGTCGTTGAAGGTGTTGTCAAGGTAGGGAGTAATTTTTATGTCGGACAGGTTAATTACAGCGGTTGTTGATGACGATGAAAAGAAAATAGATGCGAATCTCAGACCGTCATTACTTAATGAATATATTGGTCAGGAGAAGCTAAAGGATAATCTCCGCATCTTTATTGAGGCTTCAAAGAAGAGGGGCGAGGCATTAGACCATGTCCTTTTTTACGGCCCTCCGGGTCTTGGCAAGACCACACTTGCATATATTATTGCAAATGAGTTAGGTGTAAATATAAAGATGACATCCGGCCCTGTAATTGAACATTCAGGCGATTTGGCTGCAATCTTGACCAATCTTTCTGAAAGGGATGTGCTATTTATAGATGAGATTCACCGTTTGAATCCAGCAGTGGAGGAGATACTCTATCCAGCAATGGAGGATTTTCAGCTTGATATTATCATCGGACAGGGTCCTTCTGCAAGGTCAATAAAGCTTGATTTAAAAAGATTTACGCTCATTGGCGCAACAACAAGGGCTGGTTTGCTCACATCACCTTTACGGGACAGATTCGGTGTAATTAACAGAATTGATTATTATAATGCAGAGGAATTGGAAAGGATTGTTATAAGGGCTGCAAGAATATTGAATATTTCAATTGAATCAGACGGCGCAAAAGAGATAGCCTCCCGTTCAAGGGGGACGCCAAGGATTGCAAACAGGCTTTTGCGAAGGGTAAGGGATTTTGCAGAGGTAAGGGCTGACAGTATAATTACTAAAAAGGTTGCAAAAGATGCACTTGCAATGCTTGAGGTTGATGAAAAGGGTTTTGACCAGATGGACAGGAAGCTGATGCTGACTATTATAGATAAATTTAATGGAGGGCCTGTCGGCCTTGATACCCTGTCTGCTGCTGTCAGTGAGCAGAGGGATACAATAGAAGATGTGTATGAACCGTTCTTAATCCAGTGCGGCTATATGGAAAGGACCCAGAGAGGAAGGATGGCAACAGAGCTTGCCTATATACATTTTAATATAGAGAGAAAAAA
>JAHFEP010000051.1:0-4155 GCA_023248415.1 Nitrospirota bacterium | reverse complement strand
TGAAAGGCAAGGTAATTGCAGTAAGCATCAGTGAGAAAAAAGGCGAGAGAAAAAAGAATGTTGACAAGGTTTTTGTAAAAGAAAACTTCGGGCTTGAGGGTGATGCACATGCAAGCGGAAAGTGGCACAGGCAGGTGAGCCTTCTTGCTATAGAGTCTGTTGACAAGATGAGGAAGCTTGGCCTGAATGTGAATCCCGGTGATTTTGCAGAGAACCTTACCATTCAAGGGATTGAACTCGCAAGTCTGCCAATAGGAACAAGATTGATTATCGGCAAGGAAGTAGAGATGGAGGTCAGCCAGATAGGAAAGGTCTGCCATGAAAGATGCAATATATACTATCAGGCTGGTGACTGCGTTATGCCGAGAGAAGGCATATTTGCAAAGGTGCTCAAAGGCGGATGGGTAAAACCCGATGACGAGGTAGTTGTAAGCCCCGTTAGAAAGCCTGGACCAGACCATTGATTGCCTACGGTATAAATTACGAGGCTTTCTAACGGGGTAAATATAAAAAACCTTGCAATTCAAAAGCGGATAAGTTATTATATTTCCACAAGTTACAGCCCCTTATGGAATGCTGATGAGGTCAGAGAAGATATTTGAAGAATGAAATAAAAAGATATCGTAAGGAAATTGATAAGGTTGACTCTAAGATTTTAGAGCTTTTAAATAAAAGGGCAGGGCATGTAATAAAGATTGGCAAGATAAAAAAAGGGGTGGCTGCAGATTTTCATTCACCAGAAAGGGAAAGACAGATTTATGAGAGGCTTGAAAAAGAGAATAAAGGGCTGTTCCCTCAGGAGGGTGTGAGGGCAGTATTCAGAGAGATAATGTCAGCATCCCTTTCACTTGAGCAGCCGCTTCGCGTTTCATATCTTGGACCTCAGGCAACATTCACCCACCTTGCATGCATGCAGCAGTTTGGCAACTCAGCCCGCTATCTGCCGACAAGCAGTATAAAAGAGGTCTTTAATGAGGTTGAAAAAGGGGAGGCAGACTACGGTGTTGTTCCGATTGAAAATTCAACAGAGGGCATTGTAAGCTCCACCCTTGATATATTTGTTGATTCAAATATAAAAATCGTCGGAGAGATACTCCTTGAGGTATCCCACAATCTGATGTCAAAGACAGGCAGGATTGAGGATATAAGAAAAATATATTCCCATCCCCAGCCTGTGGCGCAGTGCAGGCACTATCTTGAGAATAATCTCTCAAAAATACCTATTATTGAGGTCTCAAGCACTGCAAAGGCAGCAGAGATGGCAGCAGATGACCATTCATCAGGCGCTATAGCAAGCGAACTCGCAGCGAGCCTGTACGGCCTGAAGATTGTAAAACGAAAGATTGAAGACAATATATATAATCTTACCAGGTTTCTGATAATAGGTAAGAAAAAACTGCCAAAAACAGGAAGGGACAAGACATCAATAATGTTTTCTGTTAAGGATGAGGTTGGAGCGCTGTTTAATATGCTGAAGCCCTTTGCAGAAAACAAGATAAATCTTACAAAGATAGAATCAAGACCTTCTAAAAAGAAGGCATGGGAATATATTTTCTATGTTGATATGGATGGCCACATAGAAGAGGACAGGGTTAGGAAGGCACTGCACGACCTTGAAAAAAGATGCCTCTTTTTTAAGATACTCGGTTCCTATCCAGCAGCAAAAGAAAGCGGGGTAAAAGGCAGATGATAATAGTATTAAAACCAGATGCAACAGAGGAGCAGATAAACCATATAGTTGAAAAGCTGAAAGGCTTTGGTCTTCAGATACATATGTCAAAAGGAGAGGAAAGGACAATTATCGGTGTAATTGGCGATGAAAGGGTGCTTGCCAATCAGCCCCTTGAGATATTCCCTGGCGTTGAAAAGGTTATGCCCATATTACAGCCGTTCAAGCTTGTGAGCAGGGAGTTTAAAAAAGAGGATACTATTATTGAATTTGAAAACGGTGTCAAGATTGGCGGCAAGAAGATACATGTAATGGCAGGGCCGTGCGCAATAGAGAGCAAGGAGCTCCTCATCCAGATTGCAGAGGATGTAAAAACAGCAGGCGCATCATTTATCCGCGGGGGAGCCTTTAAACCGAGGACATCCCCTTATGCATTCCAGGGTCTTGGTGAAGAGGGACTGAAATATCTTGCAGAGGCAAAGAAAAAGACAGGGCTTTTAGTTATTACAGAGGTTATGGATCCAAGGGATATTGAACTTATCCTGCCTTACACAGATATAATCCAGATTGGCACAAGGAATATGCAGAATTTCAGGCTTTTGACAGAGGTTGGCGGCTATGACAAACCTGTACTCTTAAAGCGCGGGCTTGCAGCAACAATAAAAGAACTTCTAATGTCAGCAGAATATGTCATGTCAAAGGGAAATCACAAGGTTATGCTTTGTGAGCGCGGTATACGCACCTTTGAGACCTATACAAGAAACACACTTGACCTTTCTGCAATTCCAGTAATAAAGAAACTAAGCCACCTTCCGGTGATTGTTGATCCGAGCCACGGAGTAGGCAAATGGGATTTGGTTGCGCCAATGGCAAAGGCAGCAGTAGCAGCAGGCGCAGACGGCCTTATAATTGAGGTCCATCCTAACCCGGAAGAGGCGTTTTCTGACGGCGAGCAGTCCTTAAAGCCAAAGGTATTTAAAGAGCTTATGAAAGAGCTGAAGGTAATTGCTAAGGCTGTTGGAAGGGAGCTTTAGAAAACCTTGACTCGGAGAAACGGAGAATGGGAGAAACGGAGAAAAATAAATCTCCCAGGGTTAGGATTTAATAGATGAAACGCCCCCTTTTTAACCGTATGGTGATTATTGGTGTCGGGCTGATCGGCGGCTCTCTTGCAATGGCAAGCAGGAGAAAAGGCCTTGTAAAGGAGATTATAGGTGTTGGAAGGAGTACCGCTAATCTAAGAGAGGCGGTCAGATTAAAGATTATAGACAGCTATACCTTTGATATATCAGAGGCGGTTAAAGGTGCAGATTTGATAGTCCTATCAACACCTGTTGGAAGTTTTGAAAGGCTCGTTAAACAGATGAGGCACAGCCTGAATAAAGGCGCAATTATTACAGATGCCGGAAGCGTAAAAGGAGGAATGGTTATCAGGCTTGAAAGACTTCTTCCAAAAGGAACATATTTTGTCGGCGGCCATCCAATAGCAGGAAAGGAAAAGTCAGGCGTCAAGGCAGCAACAGACAGGCTCTTTGAAGGAACCAAGTGCATATTAACCCCTACTAAAAAAACAGATGCATCTGCGCTAAAAAAAATAAAGGCATTGTGGAAGTCTGTTGGCGCAGAGGTTGTATTAATGGATCCGATGCTTCATGATAAGGCGCTTGGCGCAGTAAGCCATCTGCCCCATGTTGCAGCATATTCTATTGTGAATACAGCAGCAGAGATTAAAAAAGACGGGAATAATTTTATTGCCTTCTCTGGCGGCGGGTTTAAGGACTTTACAAGGATTGCTGCAAGCTCTCCTGAGATGTGGCGGGATATATTTTTAAGCAACAGGGAAAACCTTGTTAATATGATTAGCCTGTATCAAAAAAATCTGGAGAAGCTAAAAAGATATATAAAGGATAAAGACAGCAAGAGGCTTATTAAGGAATTGGAAAAGGCAAAGGCAGTAAGGGACAGGCTTAATTGAAGACAATTAAGGTTAGCATAACAAAGGCATTAAAGGGCGAGATAACAGTCTCAGGCGATAAATCCATATCCCACAGGGCTGTTATGATAGGTGGAATCTCTGAAGGGAAGACGAGGATAACAGGTTTCTTAACAGCAGAGGACACAATAAATTCAGCAAGGGCAATGATTGCCCTTGGCGCAGAGATAGAAGGTATTGGCACTGAATCCATTATTGTGAAAGGCAGGGGATTAAGAGGATTATCCGAGCCTGGAAATATTCTTGACCTTGGCAACTCCGGCACAGGTATAAGGCTGCTAATAGGCCTTTTATCAGGCCAGTCTTTTTTTTCTGTTTTGACAGGCGATGCCTCGCTTAGGAAAAGACCGATGGCGCGTGTAGTTGAGCCTTTAAGACAGATGGGTGCAAATATTAGCGGAAGGCAGAATGGTACGAGGGTTCCGATTGCAATAGCGTGTTCTAAGTTAAAAGGTATTGATTACAAATCTCCGATAGCAAGCGCTCAGGTAAA
>JAHFEP010000195.1 GCA_023248415.1 Nitrospirota bacterium | reverse complement strand
AAAAAAACAAGGGTCATGGGTCAAGGGTCAATGGTCAATAAAAGATGTGATTTAACCTCGCCTCTACTTTTTTTACTATTTGCTGCTTTGTGCTTACTGTTCACTGTTCCAGCCTTTGCCGAAGTTAAAGAGTTCACGCTTACGGTAACAGATGGAGAGATTGAATTAAACGGCACAAAATTCATGGTCTGGAAATATAATGATATTTTTCCGGGGCCTGAGATAAGGGTAAAAGAGGGGGATGTAGTCAGTGTTAAATTAAGAAATAAAAGCAGCGCAAAGCACGGGCTTTTCTTTCACGGACTCTTTGTTAATCCGAGGGTCTCGCTTCAGGAGCAGGAGATTGTTGTTGACCCCGGGTATGAATATACCTATGGGGAGTTTATCGCAGGGCCTGCAGGAACCCATCTCTATCACTGCAGCTTTAACATGGCAGAGCATTTGACAAGGGGGCTCTACGGCGCATTCATAGTGGAGGCAAAGGACGAGCCTAAATACGATAAGGAGTTTGTCTATATTATAAGCGACTGGAATAGCAAGGTTGAGAAGGGGGAAGACCAGCACGGCGCAGGCCACCCAATGACAATGATGGACAATGATATAACTACAATCAATGAAAGGGCTGTTACAGGCGGCAATCCCATTGTTATGGAAGCAAAGGAGGGCGAAAAAATTCGGATTAGACTTGCCAACATTGGCCACCTTCCCCATAAGATTAGATTTGCACAAGGTTTCATTATTACCCATGAGGATGGCTATCCTGTTCCTCAGCCCAAGACACAGGATTCCTTAACCATCCATTCCGGAAAGAGACACGATATTGTAATAACCGCTGGTAAGTCAGGCAAAAGTATATTTTATCACAGCATTGATATGCCCAAAGGGGTGGGCGAAAAATTGAGAGAGCTTGAGTCTCCACAAACACATACGGTTGAGCACAAACACGAACATTCAGAGAAACCCCATGACGACCGCAAGGCTGCTTCAATAGCAATTAATAAGGAACTTCCAATCCTGGCGCTTGATGTAAAGGGAGGGAAATGATAATGAATATGAGTCAGAAGTCGGAGAAAGAATGGAAACGGAGAAACGGAGAAACGGAGAAACGGAGAAGTAAATTCCCCGATTCGTTTTTGCTTTGCAAGATTACTGCTTGTTGCTTGCTGCTTTTCATGTTTTTTCCCATGATTTCCCATGCGGGACTGCGCGGGCTGCCTGAGGGTAAATCCAATGTACAGGTGGGTGATAATGCCCCTCTGGAGACCGCTGACCTCAAAAAGGCGCATGAGGAAGGAAAGGTGATTCTACTCATGTTTGGCAACATTGACCACTGCATTTATTGTGAAAAGGTATGGTTTAATATCAGGGAGATTTTACCGAAGTATGAAAAGGATGTGGTAGGAATATTAAAGACCCATCGTGCATCAAAATTCTGGGCTCCAGATGATGAGGCTGTAAGATTAGGCGAGATATACGGTGTTGTTGGGGAGCCGTGGCTTTTTATCATAGATAAAAAAGGCATTGTAAGGCACATATTTATGGGATTTACAGGTAAGTCAGAGATTGAGGCGGAGATAAAGAAGGTTTTAGTGCAGACAGGTAATGTTAAATAATAAAGAAGATGTCTGTGGCAGTTAAAATAAAGGGTCGCGGGGTGTAATATGGGGACGGTAATTTTTGATAACGGGGTTCATAAATGTATAGTATTTGATGATATTTTGGGCGGGAGAGGAGATATTCAGGCAAATCAATTTCTCATAATGCATAATGGCGAAGGCCTGCTCTATGATATTGGCGGAGTGAAAATCATGCAGCCTCTTTATAAAGAAATCTCTAAATTTATACCGCCGAGAAGAATAAAAACAATTATACTTTCTCATCAGGATCCGGATACAGGCGCAGGGGTTAATTATTGGATGCAATTTACAAACCTTGAAATCAGGACATTTGTATCCAATCTATGGGTAAGATTTATTCCACATCTTTGCAGAAGTAATTTTGCAAAGGAATTCTTTATTGGAATACCAGATAAAGGAATGAGGCTCAATCTAAATGGGGCAGAGATTATCCTTATACCTGCCCATTTTTTGCACTCCCCTGGTAATTTCCAACTATACGATACAACATCTAAGATACTTTTTTCAGGCGACCTCGGCACATCTATTCCGCCTGCTGGCGGTATCTATAGAGAAAAATTCAGCGAGGTTGCTGATTTTAATGAGCATGTAAAATATATGGAGGGTTTTCATAAAAGGTATGTAACATCAGGCAAGATATGCAAATTGTGGGCAAGGATGACAAGCGAACTTGATATTGAGATGATAGTCCCGCAGCATGGGCATAGGTATTTTAAGGGAAAAGAGATGGTTAACAGATTTATTGACTGGGTGAGCGCCCTCCAATGCGGCATAGACCTGCTTGATAGAAATGATTTTGTGATACCAAAAGAATGACAACCTGAACATCTAATTTACTATAATTCTTAATCTATGCCTTAGAGTGTTTGCCAATAATGAGCCTTCTTTTTGCCCCTATATCTTCAGGAGGGAATGGCTCGTAGTTTGACGGGTCCTTAATGACCCCGTCTACATGTATGCCAGATTCATGTGTGAAGACAAGGTCTCCTACAATGGGTTTATTCGGATGGATGGGTTTTCCTGAAGACCTTGAAACAAGCAATGACAGCTCCTTAAGCCTTCTTATATTGATACCAGTCTTTACCCCTTCAATCTTTTCTATGGCCATAACTACTTCTTCAAGGCTGGCATTCCCGGCTCTCTCTCCGATGCCGTTGACCGTTACACTGGCATAAACAGCGCCTCCCTTGATACCGGCAAGGGCATTGGCTGTGGCAAGGCCAAAGTCATTATGCGTGTGGATTTCTAAAGGCGCCTTTATATTTTTTCTGATGGAGGTAATAAGCTCAAAGGTCTTGAAAGGGGTAAGAATGCCGACGGTATCACATATCCTAACCCTATCCACTCCAAGTTCTTCAAGAAGATAAGAAACTTCTAAAACAAAGGATGGGTCAGCCCTTGATGCGTCCTCAAGGCCGCAGGCCACATAAAGACCCTCTTTTTTAAGCTCAGGGAGAAGTTTTGAAAATCTCTCCTTCACCCACTCCCTTTTCTTTCTAAGTTTCTTTTTTATCTGGATGTCTGATACAGGGCATGATATATAAAGAGCATTTGCACCGCAATTTAGAGAAGCCTCAATATCCCTTTCCAAAACCCTGTTCCATGTAAGTATCCTTGAAGGAAGCCCAAGGGCAATAATTTCCTTTACAGCCTGAGCCTCATCTCCACCAATAACAGGGGTGCCGGCCTCCATCTCATTTATTCCAATAGAAGAAAGCAGGCTGGCAATTTCTATCTTTTCTCTTATGGTAAAGGCAACCCCAGGCGATTGCTCTCCATCCCTCAAGGTTGTATCAACAAGAGTAATCATATAATTCACTTAAAATTTGAGTCTTGCGCTTGGTGAAGGGCAGGTGTTTGCAGATAATGCAATCCTCTCTTTTATAGGCCTTAAACTCCTTAAACTCCATTCCTCCGGCATCAAAGTAGAGGAGCTTGTTGAGCAAGGGTTTTTTATAGCCTGTTAATATCTTTATTGCTTCTATGCTCATAAGACAACCGAGCAGCCCCGACACAGCGCCTAAAACAGGGAAGCCAAATTCCTCCCATTCAGGATTATCCTCCGGATATATGCAGTTAAGGCATGGGGTGATACCCGGTATGATATTGAACAGATACCCCTCCATTCCATTCATAGCAGCCTCAATCATAGGAATCCCCTGCCTTACACAGGCATTGTTTAGGATGCGGCGCTCATGAAAGTTTGGGCGGGCAGATATCGCTATCTGGACCCCGTTGAGAAGTTTATCAACATTATCCTCTGATGTCCTTTCATCGTATATCTCCACCTCTACATCAGGATTTATTTCTTCTATAGTTTTCTTTCCCTGAACAACCCTGCTTTTCCCAATCCAATCGTGCTTCATTAATATCTGTCTGTTCATATTTGAGATGGTCAGATTTCCGTAATGGGCAAAAATCATCTTCCCAATGCCAGCAACAGCAAGATAAATTGCAGCAGTTCCGCCGAGGCCGCCGATGCCTGCAATGAGCGCAGTTGATGCCTTTAGCCTTTTCTGATGCTCCAATGTGAAATCAGGAAGCATCATCTGCCTGCGGCAGCGCTCCAGTTCAATGTGATTTAATTCAGGAATAATTTCTTCAGCTTCTAAGATACAGCCTTCCATCTTTATTCTTCCTCATCTCCTCTAAATAACCATCTCAGTATATTCATCCCCTATCTTTGCAAATAACATCTCAAGCTCCATGTCCTTATCCTCACCGAGAGCGCCCAGTGCATCTGCCCTGCACTGTTTGCAGTGGGTCATCTGGGGAATATACTGCGAACATCTCTGCCTCATCTTTGCCATCATCTCATAACTTGGCGGCTTCAGGTTTTTGAATTCAGCCTGCGGGATAATGCTGGTAATATTCATTATAGATGCGCCAATATTGCCTGCGAGCCTTGCAATCTCAGGAATCTCTGAATCATTTATCCCAGGCATATAAATAGTATTTACCTTAACAAGCAGCCCTGATTCAACTGCCATCTTTAAACCCAGCCATTGATTTTTTAAAAGCAGATTTGCAGCTTCTCCTCCCCTATAGATTATATTCTTATATGTAACCATGGAGTATATCTTCTCCGCTGTCTCCGGACTTATGGCATTTATTGTGATTGTTAAGCTCCTGAGGCCTGCCTCAAGGAGTTCGTTTAATTTATCAGGAAGCAGCAGGCCATTAGTTGAAATACAGAGTATGAGGTCAGGAAATTCCTTGTTAACAGCCCTCATCACCTCAAAGGTAACGTGATTTGCCAATGGGTCACCAGGGCCGGCAATGCCGACAACCTTTATCCTTTCGTCCCTCGTTACAGCCACATGCACACGTTCCGCTGCCTCATCCACACTTAGAACCCTGCTTGACACACCAGGCCTTGATTCATTTGCGCAGTCATATTTTCTTATACAGTATCTGCACTGGATGTTGCATGCAGGGGCAACAGAAAGGTGCATCCTTCCATATTTATGATGCGCCTCCCTTGAAAAACAGGGATGAATTTTTATAATATCCTTCATCTCACACCTCTATATGCACATGGCATCTTTTTGTGCAGACCCTTGCGCATGCCTCACAGCCAATGCAGTTTTCAGAATTTGCAACAGACATAACCTTATTACCCATGTCATCGCCAAATTCATCCTCTCCCTTAAAGGGTTTTTCTATAAGTTCAAGCACATTCCTATCGCATACCTTATAGCAGCGTCCGCAGCCGATGCATTTTTCAACATTAATTGACTCAACAAATTTAGGTATCCATGTCCTTCCGCCCCGTGTATATCCAATAATTGCCATAAATCCTCCATCCCTTAAAAACTATTCACTGACAACTATT
>JAHFEP010000194.1 GCA_023248415.1 Nitrospirota bacterium | reverse complement strand
TGTTCTTACCCTTACAGCGCCTTCTATTGGCGATACAAATATCTTCCCATCACCATGTCTGCCGGTCTGATTGACCTTGATTAATGATTTTACAACCTTGTTCACCACATCATCAGGCACAACTATTGTGAGCATCCTCTTTGGCACATAGAGCGCAACCTTTGGCAGTGTATGCTCAAGGGCATAGGTAGATGGTGTGGGTTTTAGCTTGACAGTCGTGGAAAAACTTTCTGGCATATCTTCATCTATTTTAGCAAACATTGCGCCCTTTTGTTTACCTCTTCCATCAACGCTCTGAATGGTGAGAGATGTATACCCTAATTCGTCAAGCACCTGCTTTGTCTCTGGAAGCTTGTCCCTCCGAATAATTGTAGTAATCTCTTTCATAATCCAACCTCTCCTGTCCTTATGGTATACGCAGCCTCAACAGGGCTTATAAATATCTTTCCATCACCTATAAATCCTGTTTTTGCCTTGTCCTGAATTGTCTTGATTACCCTTTCTACTTCCTCATTATTTACAACTGTCATAATTAGAATTTTTGGGAGCTCGTCATAATGCACAGGTCCCACCTGAAGCCCCTTCTGCTTTCCCCTTCCAAATACAGGCATCTTTGTAAGGGACGGGAACCCTGCGCCCTCAAGCGCCAAAACTACCTCCTGTTCTTTTTCCGGTCTTATGAACGCCCTGACCATCTTCATTTTGTTTTCCTCCTTTTATTAGTCGTTAGTGAATAGTATTTAGTGAACAGTAGAAACAACTTCCAATCCACTACTCACATTTTGCTATTCACTGTTCACTATTCACTATTCACTGCCTTTTTTAGCCAAGGCGGCGGAGATTTCTTTATAGTCTCATGCAGTTTTTGAAGGGATTCCTCAATAGGAACCGCCTCTTTGACTTTTATAGGCATCATGCCCTTCTTAACAAGCCTTGCTGCTGAAGGTCCGCCTATCTCTGTGAGATATACAATTTTACAGTCAGCGAGCTTAGCAACTTTGCCCTGCACCATGTCGTCATGCATATCACCCATTCCCTTTGTATCCTCTATTGCGGCATCCCTGCCATCTGCAAATTTTCTTAATTCAATGAATTTGTAGCTGTCTGATGTTAATTCGTAAATGGCAAACATACCTGCCCTGCCAAAATGCTCGTCAACATTGATTCCGTCAGTTGTTGCAAAGGCTATCTTCATCTGTGAACCTCCGATAATAAATTCGCCGCTTCATTAATCAACATTAAAGTTCCCCTGTATCCAGATGTAATCCTGTGGTTATTGCCTAAAACCTTATACACAGGGAATCCCATCTGATACAATGGCATCCCAAGCCTTTTTGCTGTGTCTTCTGCATGAGAGTTTGAGATCAACACATCAAAATCTCCTTCAATGGAGAAAAGGCCTCCAACAATTACATCCCTTGTTAAAATTTTATCTGCTGATATAGAATGGTGCGGAATCACTGCAAGCTCAACCCTTGCACCCATCTCCTCAAGCCATTTGGATGTCTGAACAGAAAGGTCTGTCTCCAGCGCAAGACAGACCTTTCTGTTCCCATAATAAAAATGGGCGTCCCTCATACCGTCAATCAAAATTCTCCTCTGCCTCTCATATTTTTGTGGAATTGGTCTGCCGCTCAACGTTGAAAGCGTCTCCATAAAAATATCGGTGTCTTTCAATCCTGTGACGCTCTCAAATACCGTATATTCAATGCCAAATCTATCTCTCAGTATTTTTGCTGCGGGCTCCATGCTTGTGCCTATTGCAATAGTAAATTCTGATGCGCCCATTAGCCGTATTTCATCTACAGATATTCCTCCAACAGCAAGGGCAGAAAATCCCTGTCTGCTTCCGTCAAGGGCAGACAGGTCTGGAAGGATTATTGGCCTTAGTCCAAAGGATTCAATGAGCTCCCTCAATTCTGTAAAGTCAGCAGGGGTAAGATGCGAACCAACAAGGAGATTAATCGCAAATTTCGGATTTAGGATTTCAGTAACCCCCCTTTCATCCCCCCTTAAGTTAAGGGGGGATAGAGGGGGGTTATTCGCATTCCGCAATCCGCATTCCGCAATCCCGAGGATCGCCTCCACTGCCTTTGCATATCCTGTCTCAAGCCCGCCTTCATAGTCAGGTGTAGAGACAGGGATAACCTTGACCCCTGACCCTTGCCCCTTGACCCTTTTCAATGCGCCTGCCACATCATCACCCTTAACTTCCGATAGACCTGATGTCAGAATTCCAATCACATCTGGCTTATTCTTTTCTATAAACCCTTCAACAACTTTAACTAAATTCTCCTCGCTGCCCATTACCACATCTTCTGTAAACAGTTTAGTGCCTGCAAGCGCAATGGGTTCCATAAAATGCTTTGTCAGAAGCACCTTTGCAAGGAAGCTGCATCCCTGCGCCCCGTGAATTACAGGGATTGAATTATCTATTCCCTGAAAAGCCATTGCAGCGCCTATGGACTGGGAATGTTTGAGGGGATTAATTGCGACACTCTTTTCAGAGTTTTTGGTATAAGTTTTATTTGACATATATGACCTATGCTTAGAATAAAAGTGCAGACTGTTGCTTATCTGCTCTGCTAAATTTATCAATCCCTCATATCCTGCATAGGCCGTATGCCTTTCCTGATTTACATCAACAAAGGGGAAACCCTCTTTTATTGCAAGATACTGATTCCTTCCTCCTGCCACAAGTATATCTGCATTTCTATCTTTCATAAGTTTGAGAAGGCTTTTAGGTGTTACATCCTCAATTAGAGGCGCATCCTCACCCAGTACATCCTTCATCTTTTCTTCGTCTTCAAAGGTGCTCTTTTTCGTTCCTATTGCGACAATTTCAATCCCCAAATCCATCAATGCAGAAATGAACGACCAGCTCTTCACTCCGCCTGTATAAAGCACAGCCCTTTTGCCTTTTAGATGTTTGTATGCCTTTAGTTTTTCATCAAGTTGTTTTTCTTCCCTTTCAATGATTGCTTCAACCTTATCTGATATTTCTGACTTCTGGCTTCTGACTTCTGACTTCTGCGCTATTATTCTCAGCGCCTTTGACATCTCTGTCTTCCCGAAAAATGAGACCTCAATATATGGAATCCCATATTTCCTTTCCATCCCCTTTGCCACATTTATCAAGGCGCGGCTGCATACAACAACATTCAGTTTCGCCCTGTGTGCATAAGTTATTTCCTTAAAGGTTGAGTCGCCTGTAATCCTTGATAAAATTCTTATCCCTGCCTCTTTAAACAAAGGCTCAATTAGCCATAAATCACCAGCAATATTATATTCGCCAATGAGGTTTATTAACCCCTCCTCACTCCTCCCCTTATTTAAGGGGAGGACGGGTGGGGTTAAAGAAATCTCTCCTGTACCTATCACATAATCAAGCAGCGCCTCGCCTGCTATCCTGTTTCCAAGATTCTTAGGGCCAACAAAGCCCGGGGCATTCACAGGAATTATCCTGATGCCAATCTCTGCCTCTGCTTTTTTGCATACCGCCTCTATATCCTCTCCAATCAATCCGCTGACGCATGTTGTATAGACAAATATTGCCTTTGGCTTTACAGCCTCATAAGTATGAATGATAGCATTGTATAGTTTCTCTTCTGAACCATAAACAATATCCATCTCTGTTATATCTGTTGTAAAACCCATCCTGTGTATGTTGCCATTTGAGGACAATGTTCCCCTGCCTTCCCATGAATTGCCGCAGCACGCAATAGGGCCGTGAACAATATGCGCTGCATCAGCAATGGGCTGCAGCACTATCATGGCGCCGTCAAAGGCGCAGGACTCCCCGCCGCGTGAACGGCAGAGTTTTTCTTTCTTCTCCTGCTCACAGCCGCTCTCAAATAATTTGTCTACATTCACTAGCATAGCAACCTCTTAGTTTTAAATTTTTATTTATCGCTGCTGTCATTGCGAGCATAGCGAAGCAATCTATCTGTTTCCTTTGCTTCTTTTTAGATTGCTTCGTCACTAACGTTCCTCGCAATGACATTAAAAACCCATTGTTTATTGAATAGCATTTTCATTATTACCTAATTACATCAAAACTTGCAGTGTTCATTGTTTTCCTATCCATCTCGTCAAGAACAGTATTTACAATCCAGTTAACAAGGTTTAACGCACCCTGATAGCCGATAATTGGGTATCTGTGGAGATGATGCCTGTCAAAAAGAGGGAAACCTATTCTTATAAGCGGAGTTCCTGTGTCTCTCCACAAAAACTTTGCATAGGAATTACCAATAAGCAAGTCAACGGGGTCTGTAAATAACAGGGACCGTAGATGCCACATATCTTTCCCCACATAGACCTTTCCTTCTGCTCCAAAGGGGCTTTCGTTCAAAAGACTATATGCCTCTTCCTCAAACTTCTTATCGCTCATGGTGCAGATGATATGTGCCGGAATCCCTCCCATTTCCATTAAGAAACTTATCAGTCCTAACAGATGGTCAGGGTCGCCAACTAAAGCAAATCTTTTACCATGAACATAAGGATGTGAGTCTATCATTGCATCCACTGCCCTTCCCCGTTCGTCCTCTATCTCCTGAGGCATGGGCTTACCAGTGATTTTGCTTATCTCTTCAAAAAACCTGTCTGTATTTTTTATGCCTATAGGATTCAGCGCCACAGCCTTCTGTTGACTCCACTCCTTGCTGATAAACTCCATAGTTTTGGCAGTTGAATATTTCTGGAGCGCAATGGTTGCTATAGCGTTTACAGAATCCATCGCATCAGCCAAAGGTGTTCCGCCGGGATATAATTTGTACTCTCCTGTATTAGGCGAATCAAATATATCGCTTACATCGGATAGCATGGTATGTTTGACACCCATAATATCCATGAGCCTTTTCATTTCCCGATAATTGCCGGTGTAGGTATCAAAGCCTGGGATGATGTTGAGCTTTCCATTAGACGCTCCCTTTTTTCCTGCTGTGATTGTGGAGAGGATTCCCTTCATCATGTTGTCATAACCGGTAATATATGAGCCGACAAAACTCGGAGTATGTGCAAAAGGCACAGGCAGGTCGTTAGGGATAACCCCCTTTTCCTTAGCCTGTTTTATAAAGGCATTAAGGTCATCGCCAATAACCTCTGCCATGCAGGTTGTGGAGACCGCAAGCATTTTGGGATGATAAAGGGTGTAGGCATTTTCAAGCCCTTCTATCATGTTGTTCAAGCCGCCAAACACTGCTGCATCCTCTGTCATGGATGTGGAAATGGCAGCAAAGGGTTCCTTGAAATGCCTGTTCAGATGGCTCCTGAAATATGCAACGCAACCCTGGGCGCCCTGTACAAATGGCATTGTCCCTTCAAAGCCAGATGCGCAGAATACTGCACCCAACGGCTGGCAAGCCTTTGCCGGGTTTATTTTTATATGCTGCCTTTTAAAGTTGAGTTCCTTATATTCCTCTGTCTTTGTCCATTCTGCAATCTCCCTCACTTTTTCAGGAGACGGCGGGTTTTCAAACTCCCTTTTTCTTTCAAACTGTTCAAGATATTCCTCT
>JAHFEP010000050.1 GCA_023248415.1 Nitrospirota bacterium | reverse complement strand
TACTTATAGGCCGCATGAGGCGCTGGGATATGATGTTCCAGCTAATTATTATAAACTTAATAACATGGCAGGACTAACTTTAAACTCAAATTAGTTGTTCCGAAATCGTCGGGCAGGACACTATCAACCAGTCAACCAATCAACTTTTCATTGTTGGAGGTTTTATAATAATGGCTATAGAGGGGATTAAGTTAATAAGGGATTTCAGGGAAAAAAGGGATGCTATAGCATCGCGGCTTGACGAGCTAAGGGGGCATCTTTGACCTTGATAAGAAAAAGGGCCGAGTTGATGAGATAACAAAAAAGATGGAGGCGCCTGACTTCTGGGGTGATAAAGAGTCTGCACATCATGCTGTTAAAGAAAAAGCGCACCTTGAGAAGTCTGTTGATAACTGGAATAAACTTGAAAAAGACTTTGAAGACCTTGATATACTAATAACCCTTTCAGAGACAGAGGAGGATTCAAGCCTTTATACTGAGATTGATACACTATTAAACAGGCTTGCAATTGGCATAAACCATCTTGAGATAGAGCTTATGCTCTCTGGAGAGAATGACATTAACAATGCCATTGTCTCTATCCATCCGGGCGCCGGCGGAACAGAGTCGCAGGACTGGGCTGAGATGCTCTACAGGATGTATACGCGCTGGGCAGAAAGACAGGGCTATAAGGTAGAGGTGCTTGATTATCAGCCTGCAGATGAGGCAGGCATAAAGGGCGTTACCTTTGCTGTTAACGGCGATTATGCCTATGGCTATCTAAAGGCAGAGGCAGGTGTTCACAGGCTTGTAAGGATATCGCCATTTGATGCAAATAAAAGGAGGCACACATCCTTTTCATCTGTATTTGTATATCCTGAGATTGAGGAGGATATAGAGATAATGATAAATGATGATGACCTCCGAATAGATACATACCGCGCAAGCAGCGCAGGAGGCCAGCATGTTAATAAAACAGATTCAGCAGTAAGGATTACGCACACCCCTACAGGAATAGTTACACAGTGCCAGAATGAGAGGTCACAGCTCAAGAATAAACAGGTGGCAATGAAGGTTTTAAGGGCAAAACTCTACGAGCTTCAACAGAGGGAGCATCAGGAAAAGCTTGATAAGATAACTGGCGAGAAAAAGGGCATCTCATGGGGAAGCCAGATACGTTCATACATATTTCAGCCCTATCAGATGGTAAAGGACCATAGGACAGATATTGATATAGGAAATGTTCAGGCAGTAATGGACGGCGATATTGATAGATTTATAGAGGCATATCTAATGGCACAGAAAGGAAAGCAATAAGAATGGGGATAGAGAAGAAAGAGGAACAAAAGGATATAAACGAACTAATACTGCAAAGGAGAAAGAAGCTTGAGCAGATAAAGTCATCAGGTATAAATCCCTATGGAGAGAGGTTTGAGAAAAAGGACTCTGCAAAAGGGCTTTTAAACAAATACCATGCCTCTACAAAAGAGGAATTGGAAAAGAACAGGGTTGACTGTATTACTGCAGGCAGGATTACTGCCTTAAGGAATTTTGGCAAGGCAGCCTTTGCGCATATACAGGATGGGACAGGAAAGATTCAGATATATGTTAAGAAGGATATTGTTGGTGATGAGAAATACACCTTCTTTGATAAGATGATTGATATTGGTGATTATATCAGTGTTAAAGGTTTTTTATTCAGGACAAAGACAAATGAACTTACAATAGAGGCAGAGGATTTTAATCTCCTTTCAAAATCACTTCGTCCCCTTCCAGAAAAATGGCACGGCCTGACTGATGTTGAAATCAGATACAGGCAGAGGTATGTTGATTTAATTGTAAATCCAGATGTCCGTGATGTCTTTATCAAAAGAAATAAGATTATAAAAACAATCAGAAATTTCTTGGATGAAAAGGGATTTCTTGAGGTTGAAACACCCATGATGCAGTCTATACCAGGAGGCGCAACTGCAAGGCCATTTGTTACGCATCACAATGCACTTGGCATTGACCTGTTTTTAAGGATTGCACCTGAACTTCATTTAAAAAGGCTCATTGTCGGGGGTTTTGAAAGGGTATATGAGATAAACAGGAACTTCAGGAACGAAGGCATATCAACAAGACACAACCCTGAGTTTACCATGCTTGAATTCTACATGGCTTATGCAGATTACAATGATTTGATGAACCTGACAGAGGAAATGTTTGTTCATACTGCAAAAGAGGTGTGCGATAAATTAAAGATTGAATATTCTGGCAAGGAGATTGACTTAACCCCGCCGTGGCAGAGGTTTACATTAAAGGATGCTATTTGCAAATATACTGCATGCAATTCATCTGAGCTTTCTGATTTTAATAAGACAAGTACGCTTGCAAAAAGGCTTGGAGTAGATATTAAAGATGCAGATTCTTACGGCAAGGTGTTAACTGAAATCTTTGATGCAAGGGTTGAGGAACAGTTGATTCAGCCAACATTTATTACAGAATATCCAACAGATATCTCGCCCCTTGCAAAGAGGGTTTCTGCTAATCCTGACTTTGTTGAACGGTTTGAGCTTATCGTCAACGGCCAGGAAATAGCAAATGCCTTTTCAGAACTGAATGACCCTGATGACCAGAGGCAAAGATTTGAAATGCAGGAAAAGGAGAAGCAGGCAGGCGATGAGGAAGCGCATTATATGGATGAGGACTATGTCCGCGCATTGGAACACGGCATGCCCCCGACTGCCGGCGAAGGGATTGGCATAGACAGGCTTGTCATGCTCCTTACAAATCAGGCATCCATACGAGATGTCATCCTATTCCCGCAGATGAGGCCGGAAAAATAAGATGAACCTATCATACGAACTTTTTATAGGCCTAAGATACCTCAAGGCAAAGAGAAAACAGACCTTTATATCACTGATTACAATGATATCAATGGCAGGCGTTGCTGTTGGCGTTTGGGCGCTTATTGTTGTCCTTTCTGTTATGACAGGATTTGAAGAGGATTTAAGAAATAAGATACTCGGCACAAACTCCCATATCGTGATTATTGACAGGGGTGAAGGCGCTATAAAGGATTACAAAAATATCATCTCAAAGATTGAGAAGGTAGAACATGTTATATCTGCAACGCCATTTATCTACAATCAGGTTATGCTTACAACAGAAAGCGGCGTATCAGGCGTTGTATTGCGCGGTATTGACCCTGGTGAAGAGGGGAAGGTAACAGATATAAAAAGAAATATCAAAGAAGGAAGTCTTGACAAATTAAATGAAAAACAGGGGATAATTATTGGCAAAGAGCTTGCAAAAAGGCTCCTTGCCTTTTCAGGCAATAAAATAACTGTTGTATCTCCTCTCGGCATAATAGGCCCAATGGGCACAATACCAAAGATGAAGGTCGTTGAAGTTGTCGGTATTTTTGATTCAGGTATGTATGAATATGACTCAACACTTGCATATATATCAATTAAAGATGCACAGCAGTTTTTTAATATGGGTGATGCTGTAAGCGGCATTGAGGTGCGTGTTAATGATATTTATAAGGCAAGGGATATTGCAGAGAAGATTCAATCCATACTCGGCTTTCCTTATTGGGCAAGGGACTGGGGACAGATGAACAAAAACCTTTTCTCAGCCTTAGCGCTTGAAAGAATCGCCATGTTCATAATATTGACCTTAATTGTGCTTGTTGCAGCATTTAATATCGTAAGCACCTTGATTATGATTGTAATGGAAAAAAACAAGGACATTGCTATACTAATATCCATGGGTGCAACAAAAAAAGGCATAATGAAGATATTTATTATCAATGGCTTAATGATAGGGATTGTCGGCACAATTATAGGCGTTGCAGCAGGTTATTTCTCATGTATCATCCTTGCAAAATATCAGTTTATAAAATTGCCAAGCGATATCTATTACATAAACCATTTGCCTGTTAAGATGAAGCTCGTTAATATAATTGTTATTGCTATTTCTGCTATTGGGATAAGTTTTTTAGCAACCATATATCCATCGTATCAGGCAGCAAAGCTTGACCCGGCAGAGGCGCTGAGATACGAATGAGCACACTTGTAAAGATTGATAACCTTCATAGGTCTTTTAAAATAGACTCTGTTACAATTGAGGTCTTAAAGGGGATAGACATGGAGATTAAAAAAGGCGAGATACTTGCTATTATCGGCGCCTCTGGCGTTGGAAAGAGCACTCTGCTTCATATCCTCGGTACATTAGAGAGGCCGACATCAGGCAAGGTATATTTTAATGAAAAGGATGTATTTAAATTAAATAACGATGAGCTTGCAAGATTCAGAAACAAGGCCATAGGCTTTGTGTTTCAGTTCCATCACCTTCTCTCAGAATTTACTGCTTTGGAAAATACAATGATGCCTGCATTAATAAACGGCCTTTCACAAAATGACGCAGAAAAAAAAGCTAAAGTATTACTTGAAGATGTGGGAGTCGGCAAACGGCTTTATCACAAGCCCGGAAAGCTCTCTGGCGGAGAGCAGCAGAGGGTTGCAATAGCTAGGGCGCTTGTCCTATCACCTGAGCTTGTTTTAGCAGATGAGCCGACAGGAAATCTTGACACACACACAGGCGATGAGATACACAAACTGCTCAAAGAGATAAATAAGGACAAAGGAACAACCTTTGTCCTCGTAACACATAATGAGCGTCTCGCCTCAAAGGCAGACAGGATTGTAAAGATGGTTGACGGTAAGATTGCGCAGCACTGACTCCCTCGGTCCGAATGATGGACTTTCTGCGAAGCCTTTAATGCCTGAAGTGCCTCATGCCTGTGAATACCATTGCAATCTTGTGTTTGTCTGCTGCTGCAATAACCTCATCATCCCTTATTGAGCCGCCGGGCTGGATTACTGCTTTCACACCTGCCTTTACAGCAGTGATTATTCCATCTGAAAACGGAAAGAATGCATCAGAAGCAAGCACAGACCCTTTTAATGCAGGCTTTTTTGCCTTCATAATTGCTATCTTTACAGAATCAACCCTGCTTGTCTGGCCTATTCCTATGCCAAGTGTATGCCTCTCATTTGTAATAACTATTGCATTAGACTTCACATGCTTGCATACCTTCCAGGCAAAGGATAAGGCATTCCATTCCTTTTCCTTTGGCTCCCTTTTTGTTACAATCTTTAACTTCCTGATATCATCTATTCTGCCAAGGTCCCTGTCCTGTAATATCAGTCCGCCTACAATCTTTTTCATATCCATGCCCTCTGGTTCGCCTTTAACTGTTGGTCCAATATCAAGCAGTCTTATATCCTTCTTCTTTTTGAATTCAGCAAGCGCCTCTTCATCAAACTCAGGGGCTATTACAACCTCCACAAAGGTAGAGATTATCTCTTTTGCAGCTTCAACATCTACCATTCTGTTAAATGCTATTACGCCGCCAAAGGCAGACACAGGGTCTGTATCACGCGCCCTTACATACGCATCAACCAATGATTCACCAACAGCAACACCGCAGGGATTGTTGTGCTTTACAATTACAACTGCAGGCTCATCAAACTCCTTTATAAGCTCTAACGCAGAATTTGAATCAAGAAAGTTATTAAAGGACATCTCCTTGCCCTGAAGCTGTTTTGACTTTGAGACTGACGGCTCCTTAGTATTTAATTCCCTGTAAAATGCGCCCTGTTGGTGGGGATTTTCGCCGTATCTAAGATTCTGCACCTTTTCAAACTGAAGTGTAAGGATGCCGGGAAATCTTACTGTCTCTTTATCGCTCCTTTCAAGGTAGTTGGAAATAACGCTGTCGTATCTTGCAGTATGTAAAAATACCTTTTTTGCAAGCTCAAACTTTGTATCTTCTGAAAGCCCTCCATTCTTCTTTTTCATTTCAGCAAGGAGTTTTTTATAATCAAGCGGGTCAACAACAACAGCAACATCCTTAAAATTCTTTGCTGCTGAACGCAGCATTGTCGGGCCGCCTATGTCTATATTCTCAATCGCATCCTCAAAGGTGCAGTCTGGTTTTGAAATAGTTGCTTCAAAGGGATAGAGATTAACAACAACCATGTCTATTGGCTCAATATTGTGCTCCTGCATCTTTTTAACATGCTCTGGGTTGTCCCTTTTGCCGAGCAGTCCTCCGTGTATCTTTGGGTGGAGTGTCTTTACCCTGCCGTCAAGCATCTCTGGAAATCCAGTATGCTCAGATACATCAGTAACAGGTATCCCTGCATCCCTTAAAGACTTTGCAGTTCCGCCTGTTGAAAGTATCTTTACACCGAATCCATTTAATCCTTTTGCAAAATCAATGACCCCTTCCTTGTTTGATACGCTTATCAATGCTAACTTAATCATTTCCGTTACCCCTCCTGATTTATTAAAAATTCAACCAATTTGAAAATTCATCCTGAAAGTCTTCCCTGCTTGCAAGGTCAAGGTATTCTACTGAATTTGAGATAATTTCTGCCTCAGCCCTTACATCCTTTGAAAGCAGGGCCATCTTTGCACCGATATATGATGTATTGCCGATATATTCTACCCTGTCTGAATATTTTTCAGGTAAGATTCCTATATCAACAGCCTTCTCAGGGTTAAAGATATTGCCATAAGCGCCTGAAAGATATATCTCAGAGATTTCATCATCTGTAATCTTTAATATCCTTTTCATAACCTCTATAGCCGCCCTTATTGCTGCCTTTGCAAGCTGAAGCTCTTTAACATCCTTTTGCGTTAAGGATATCCTCTTTCTTTTTTCACTATAGACAGTAAATATATTGCCGTCTTTATCGCTGCTGACTCTGTTTAAGATTATATCATCAAGGCTGTTTTTAAGTTCCTCCTTTGATTTTATTCTGCCGTTTTTTTCAATTATGCCGAGCCTTCTTAATTCTGAAGCAAGTGTAACCAGCGCCCCGCCTGTAATGCCTTCCGGCTCTGTATTGCCGATTACCTTTAACTCAATATCTTTTATCTTCTTCTGCCGGTGAACATGACTGAATATAAAATCAGAGACAGAACCCTCTGACGCAGACATGCCGTAGCTGATATGAACGCCGTCAAATGCAGATGACGCAGATGTTGAATATATTAACATCCTTTCTTTTGAGCCGAGTATTATAATCCCATTTGCGCCTAAACTGACTGCAAGCTTAATCTTATCATCCTTGTTCATTGCAGTGCTCAAAATCAGTGCAATTGCATCTCCGCCTACAAAGCCGGATATAGTCGGCATTACATAAACCTTTGCTGTCTTATTGATATTTATACCCAGCATGGAGGCATTAGCATCTATGCCCCTTTTTATAACAGGATGATGCGTGGCTGATGCAAGTGACAGCGGATTGATTCCAAGGAAGATATGCTGCATTACTGAATTGCCTGCAACTGCCATTTCATAAATATTTTCCCTGCCTATCCTCTTTTTTGAAACAAGCTCTGTTATTATGCCATTGATCCTTGCTATCAGCGCATCCTGCAGTTCTTTTAAGCCATCCTCAGGATTTCTTAATAGAGAGGTTATCCTTGTTTTCAAATCCTTGCCAAAACCTGTTTGAAAATTCAGATCAGAGGCGCTTGACAGTTCCTTTCCATTGTTCAGATTAACAAGGCTGCCAGCAATGGTAGTTGTGTCTATATCAAAAGAGATGCCGTAGATTTCCTTTGTTGTATCGCCTATTTCTAAGTCAGTCAGCCTTCTGCCTATAATTACTGCTGTTATCCTGTGGCTGCTCTCTTTTAACAGATTAGGCAGTCTGCGGATCAATTCAAGCGGTGTCTCTATTTTGCCGAACCTCCTTTTTATTGAACCTTCAACTATATCAAGGTCTGCTATCCCGTGCCGCTCTTTTGGCTGCTGAACCTTTAGGAATATTTTTGTGATATTAGGTCTTAAATGCAGTTCACGGACTCTGCTCGCCTTTACAGATTTTACTTTTAATATGCGCGATTCTGTTGGTATTATGAGCCGTATATTGTCAGTTATCCTTGACCTGCATGCGAATCTGTAGCCAACTTTCAGCATTGTGCCTGACAATAACTGGTGTTCGCAGCTATCAGGCGCTGATGCGCCCTCAATCACCTGTACAACACATTTACCGCATGTTCCTTCGCCATTGCAGGGCGCATTCAGCATAATGCCTGCAGAGGCGCATGCCTTAAGGATTGTAGTCCCTTTATTGCAGATGACCTCTTTTTCATCAGGAAGTATGCTGACTTTTAATTTTGTTTCGCTGTCCATATAAAATCACGCAGCCTTTTTATGTGCAGTTGACATTGGGTTGTCGCTAAATAGAAAAATAATCCCGCCAAAAATGCTTGCGATAACAGATATGGAGAACCACAATAATGAAAGGCTCAATGCCTCTGTTGTCCCAAGCCCTACTTTATGAAAAAGAAATATTGCCAGAAACTCCCTCACACCCAGCCCGCCAAATGTAACAGGGGCCATAGAAATAACAGTAATAATCGGAACAAATAAAAAGAAGTACGCCAAAGAAACATTAAAGTTGAGGGCCTTTGAAGTGAAATAAAAAATAAAGATTCCGAGCATCTGCACTAAAAATGATAACAGGATAACCCTTATAACAACCTCTTTATGATTCCTGTATCTTTTAATTGACTCAGAGATGCCCTTTAGCTTTTGCCTTGCCCTTTCAAGCCTTCCGCCTTTTATAAAATTATTGACCCTGTCCCTTACCCCTTTGTTTGCAATCAGGAGCAAAAAGGCAAAAAAACCTGAAGTGATAAAAGCAAGCAGTATGACAATTACCGGCTTATCATTAATATAGGAATAGCCTATAATAAGCGATAACAGCCCTATAACCATTAGTGCAAAGAAACCGCTCAGCCTCTCAACAAATATGGATGCCACTGATTCACTTCCCATATTGGATTTTTTGTAGAGATAGTATCCCCTTACAACATCTCCGCCAACAATGGTAGGCATAAAAAGATTGAAAAACATGCCGATAAAGTAATAACCAACAAGGTTATAAAAGTGGATATTCATCTTCTCGGTATGAAGCAGCATCTTCCATCTATATGTGCTTATTGTCTGAGCAACAATGAAAAGGAAAAAGGCAAAGAAAAATATTTGTATATCCGCTTCTATAATGATGGTATAAAATTTCTTTACATCGGTCTTATAAAACAGGATTGTCAGGATAAGCACGCTTAAAATTATCTTTACAAAGAATGTAACCCACTTTTTCATTTTTTATCAGCCCCCTTTCTTATAACATAAATAGGTTTATCCTGAGTTTCATAGTATATGCGCACCATCATCTCGCCAAGGAGTCCCATGATTATCAATTGAACGCCGAGTAAAATAAGCAGAACACCCAAAAGGAGCAGGGGCCTGCTGCCGATATTAACATTATGTGCCAATTTAAGATACGACAGATAGCCTGTTATCAGGATGCCTGCTGTTCCAGAAAGGACGCCAAAGAGGCCGAATATCTGAATCGGTCTTGTTGAAAAGCTCAATAAAAATTTTACTGTGATTAGATCCAGTACAACCCTTATAGTCCTTGATATGCCGTATTTTGATTTTCCAAATTTTCTTGACCTGTGATTTGTCTCAACCTCTGCAATCCTGACGCCCATCCAGCTTGCAATTGCAGGTATGAACCTGTGCATCTCGCCGTAGAGCCTGATATTTTTTACAACCTCTTTTCTGTATGCCTTTAATGTGCATCCATAGTCATGAAGCTCTACGCCTGTAACCTTTGATATAATCCAGTTAGCTATCATGGAGGGAAGCCTTCTTGAGATAAACGGGTCCTTCCTCTCTTTCCTCCAGCCGCTTACAACATCATATTCTTTTGCCTTTTCAAGCAGCTTAACAATATCATTTGGGTCATTCTGCATATCGCCGTCCATTGTAACAATGACATTGCCCTTTGCATAGTCAAAGCCTGCGGACATAGCTGCTGTCTGGCCAAAATTCCTCCTGAAATTTATTACAACAACCCTCTTATCCTTTTCCTGCAAGGCTGACAAAAGCCCTCCTGTCCTGTCTGTGCTTCCGTCATCAACAAAGACTATTTCATAATCAGCGCCAGTCTTGTCCATTGCCGCCTTTATCTCTGAATAAAGAAGACTTATGTTCTCTTCTTCATTATAAACTGGTATAACAATAGAGACATCCAAATTTTCTTTCATCAGTATGTTATCTTATCCTTTCTTCCTTCCATTCCCTTAAAGCCTGAACATTTAAAAATTGAAATAACCTTTTTTTTATAACCATTGTCATAGGCAATAAAGGCCTTCACCTTTTCGCATGACGAGAAGGCATTGTCAATCTCTTTATCATTCTCCACATCGCCGTATCCCTTAATGTACAATGCATCACGGCCGATAAGCCTGTCAAATCCTTGCCAGAAATCATACTGATTCAGCCTTCTGCCAAGATTAGCACAATATACCATTGGTTGTCCATCAACATAAAAGGCAAGTTCACTTGCAATCTGATATTTATCTGAAAATATAAAGCTCTCCTTTTTCATCTCCCTCTTTAATATGCTTATCTCATTGCCGAGCTCTTTCCAGCCCCTGAGCTTTGCTGTAGGGTCATGTTTAATCGTGATGCTAAACAATTTTAGCATATCTGTATTATGAAGGATGACTGTCGCAATTACAGCAATACCAATGCTGCTGATTATAAATGCCTTTAAAAGTTTTGCCCTGCTTCTTTTATACAATTCATCAAGAACAGCAACAGTTAATATCAAGCCTGTAAAATATGCTGGTATTGCCCAGTTTGCCTGCACCTTTGAATAAAAACTATATAAGAGAAAGAAAAAGAATACAGGTAAAAAAAAGATAATCAAGAAAAGATAATTATCTCCACTAAATTTTTTCTTATCGTCTTCCAAAAGGGCAGTTATGTCCCTCTGCTCCCTGATAATTTTTATTGCCTTAATAGACGCATATACCATGCCTAAAAATATCAATGGCGTTATTATCCCAATCTGGCTGCCGGCAAATTCAAGAAGGTTCATAATTGATGTATAAAAATCCCATGCAACGTCATCGGATATGCCTGCCTGGCCTGCCACATGCCTGAACGAAACCCAGTCATGCTGGATATTCCATATTATAACCTGCGTGAAGAACAAAAGGCCGATAATAACCGCCAAATAAGGCTCTTTTTTCACTAACCAGTGATTGTTTGTCTTAGACAGCAGCAAAAAGATAAAGAGAAGCGGAATAAAAACAGCCATGGTATATTTTGTAAGCAAACCCATACCGAGCGCTATGCCGACAACGTACCACCATTTTTTATTGTAGTTTATCGCCCTGTATGTCAAGAACAATGCAAGCGCCCAGAAAAAGAGATAGGGAGGGTCAATTGTCATAATAAGCGCGCCGGCAGCAAAAACAGGAACGATATTAAAAAGGATTACAGAATAAAATGCCTTTTTCTTATCAAATATAGCGCTAACAAAATAATAGGTTATCAAGGCTATCCCTGCTGAAATCGCAACTGCGCCGAATCTAACGCCGAATCCTGTGCTGCCAAAGATAGTTGTAAAAATAAAAATAATATAGGCCACAACAGGGCCTTTGCTGTAATAGCTTAAATCCAGATTCCTTGACCATTCCCAGTAGTGCGCCTCATCCTCAGCAAGGTCAAAGTGGCTGCTGGCAATAAACCATAATCTAAAGATAGTAATGCTAATAAGAAATATATAAAATAAAAGTGTGTAATTGCTCTTTCGTTCTAACACAAAATCCTGCGTCTGTCTATGGCCTGTTTTATTTTGTAATAAGTTAAAATATAAGGGGATTTTAATATTTAATGCCCTGTTTGTCAATCTATTTTAGACAGGTGTATGATGGAATAAATTGTTCTTGACTTTTAGTTTAAAATCCTGAATAATATCAACAAGTATGTGTATAAAGAGGTTTTTTTTAATATTCATACTCCTGTTACAAGTAAATATCAGCATAACTGCCTGCAGCGTTAATAAGACAGCATACAAAAAAGAGCTTCCCATTCCTATTTTAGCTGAAAAGATAAAGTCAACAGATAAAGAGAAAAAATGGGAGGCATTATCCTACTTAGAAGACCATTATAAAGACAATCCAGAAATAGTTAATCTTTTAATCTATTCCCTTAAAGATAATAACCCTGAAATCAGGCTGAAGGCAGTCCACTCCTTAGCCAATAATAATATTGTAGAGCCTCTTATTCCTCTTTTGACAAATGATGATGACTGGCTTGTTCGTGCAGAGGTAATAAAGGCTGTATACGAGGCAAAAAAGAAGAATGCCCTGCCTTATTTAAAAACTGCATTGCAGGATAAAGAGCCGTCAGTTAGAGAAGAAGCAGTCTCCTATATATCAAAGATAAAAACAAGAAATACCGTGCCAGTTTTAATCAGCGCCTTGAATGATTCAAACAGGGATGTAAAAAGAAAGGCAATTAATGCCCTTGCACCCTTTGGTGTAGAGGAGCCGATAATAAATCTTTTTAATGATGATGACCCGCTTGTCAAAGAAGAGGTCTTAAAGGCATTAGTAGAAATTCAAAGCCCGGCTGTCTCTAACCTGTTATTAATGGGTTTATGGGATGAAAGGGTTAATATCAGAAGAAGAGCAGCCTATTTCCTCAGTCAGGAAAGATATAAACATTCACTTGAGCCTTTGATTGGTGCGCTGAGCGACTCAGATACAATTGTGAGAATATATTCTGCTGAGGCGCTTGGTAATCTTGGCGACCAGAAGGCGCTGTCTCCATTGCTTGAGGCCTTAACCAATACAAAAGACAACAACCTTATAAATGTTGTTAAAAACAGCATCAATAAATTAAGGCCTGTTGAGGAACTGCCAGAAGAGGCTGCTGCTCATTACAAAAAAGGCATTGCGCACCAAAACCGCATGGAATTTGAAAAGGCAATTGCAGAATACGAACAGGCTGTCAAAATATATCCTAATTATTCAGATGCACATTATAATCTTGGAAGGTTATATTACCAGCAGAAAAGCACAAACCATGCAATAAACGAATTTAAGAAGGCGCTATTAAATCCGTTTAACAGCAAGCCTGAAATCTGTTATCTTGAATTGGGAAACATCTATTTTGAAAACTTTCTCTATGATGAAGCAGTAGCTGAATACAAGAAGGCATTGTCAATAAAAAAAGATATTGCATCTGCGCATAACGGGCTTGGCGTAGTTTATAAGAAAAAGAGGCTTTACGAGATGGCAGTTGCTGAATTCATGGAAGCAATAAATATTGACAGAACCTATGCTTCAGCATATAAAAATATCGGCGATATATTCTTTGATTTAAAAAGATATGACGCAGCATTAAAGGAATACAAGTCCGCACTAAAGGCAAATCAGTTAGACCCTGAGGTGCGAAACAGCATCGGAAATATATATAACATAAAAGGGATGTATGACGAGGCAATCTTAGAATACAAAGAGGCATTGAATATAATGGATTATAACAACAGGGAGATATTCCATGCAAATTTAAGCCGCTTGTATAATAAAAAGAAGATGTATGAACAGGCAATAGCTGAGGCAAAGAAGGCTATAAGGCTTAAACCTGATTATGCCGAGGCGCATCTGAATCTTGGATACGCATATATTGAAAAGAATATGTACGGCAAAGCAGTAGAAGAATTTAAGAATGCAATCAGATTAAAGCCCGGCATTCCAGAGGCGCATAATAATCTGGGATGGGCTTATGAGCAGTTAGGCGAATACAATCTTGCTGTAGATGAATACAAAAAGGCAATTCAGGCATATCCTGCATGGGAACTGCCAAAGACCAATCTAAGACGGATAAGAAGCAATAATTAATCTCCTAATTAATCTCTATAAGCACAAATGACTGGCCTTCCTGTTTTGAAATATCATTAGACAATTTTATATTTTTATCTGCCACAGATGAAACATTAGTAAACTGATTTTTCATCTCTTTAAGAAAGCTTGCATATTTCTCCATAGGAATCCTGACCAGAACCTCTTTTTTCTCGCTGCTGTCAGGCATAAACCCTTTTGTATGAAGGATTAGAGCATTCGAATTTTCAGACAGCGACTCAATCATTGTAAAGATAACATCAAGCTGGAGGTCAGACTTTAATTTCAATCTATATAATGAAGGCATTAGTTTCTGCTCTTCCTTCTTTATTTCTGTAGTTGTCTCTGTCTTTGCAGAAACAGTCTCTGCCTTTTTTTCTGCTCTTTCTTCTTTTTTTGCTATTTCTTTTGGATTATCTATCGCCTTTTGTTCGCTCTTTGCCTCTTGTTTCTTATTCGCAGGCTTTACATCTTTTTTTTCCTGCTTTGATTGAAGGGGATTAACAGGAGCTGATTTTTGCTCCATCTCTGTGAGAGTTGAAGGCTTTTTAATTTCCTGTGCAGCCTGAATAATCTCTTTTGTCTCGTCTGTCTTTTTAAATGAAATATTATTCTTTTTTAAATAAAGACCAGCAGGTATAAATGCAAATATTGCAAATATAAGGATTAGTGCAGTTGGCAATATAACAGGGTGTTTGGAAAATGCCCTTCTTATTTTTTGTTTGATTCTTTTAGGTGTATTGCCTATTCTCCTGAAAAATGACGGCTGCTGCTGTAAAGAGGATAATAACTCAGTAACAGATATTTTTTTTCTGGTAAACTCCATTTCTGCGCTGCACATGATGCAGTTTTTTACATGGCCTTCAATATATCCCCTCTTTCTCTTGTCAAGTTCGTCTCTTAGATATCTGTCTATATAGCCTTTTACCTTTGTGCAATCAGTCATCTGCTGCCTCGTTTATTATTATTTCACAAAAATCTGCGTAAAAAAGAATGTGTCATCCTGTGCCTGGGCAATACCTATGCCTGATAATTCATACTCTGTATTGGTTATATTTTTATAATGCTCCCTGCTTTCCAGCCAGCTCTTAAATGCTGTCTCAACAGGGTCTTCCATATTCTTGTTTGAAGCAATATTCTCTGCCACCATTGTCCATTTTATCTTTGCAGCCTTCAGCCTGCTCCCAACATTTTCTTTATCAGGATTTACATGAGCAAAGTACCTTCTTTTTACCATATCCTTGCTGTGTGCCCTTGCTGTCTTCTGTATCTTTGTGTCTAATTTAAGCTGATTAAGCCCCTTTGAGGCCCGCTCTACATTGACCATATCAAAGAGCCTCTTTTCCATCATGAACAAATCGCGCTTTGGCGTTAATTTTCTTGTATGAATTGGAGTCTTTTGTTCAGCAAGAACTATATTTGATAATAAGACAATTAAGACTGCTAAAACAACATAATATCTTCTTATTAACATATCTCCTTTTAATGCTCTTTTGCTGTATCTATCTGCGCCTTTTGAAGCCTTTTAGAATAATCAATATATACAGTCTTCCATTCACTGAAGATGTTTAAGACCTCTTTTCCTGCCTCCCTGTGTCCGTTCCCTGAATTTTTCGTACCGCCAAAGGGCAGATGAGTCTCAGCGCCAATTGTGGGGCTGTTGATATATGTAATCCCTGCCTGAATATCTGATATTGCCTTGAATGCCCTGTTAATGTCTTTTGTATAAACAGAAGA
>JAHFEP010000193.1 GCA_023248415.1 Nitrospirota bacterium | reverse complement strand
CTATAGCTCCTCGCAATGACCACCAAAGCCATTTTATATTATCAAGTATCTTAACAAATTTTAACTGGCCTAATACCAATTTTTGTCACTTCTTTAATTCCTTTCCGAGCCTCTTTTCTATAGCAGCAACCTTTCTATTTATACTATCAACTGCCCCTTTTCTATCATCAATAGTAATAGATGTCAAGACCCTGTCTGAGGTTTTTAAGACCTCTGTATGGCATTTCTTAATAAGCTCAAAAATCTTCTCTATATCCCCTTCTACTACAGTTCCCATGGGATTCAATTTATAAGGCATGGCGCTCTCATCAATAATCTTTAAAACCTTTGCTACATAGTCGCCTATACTGCTGCCAACACCGATTGGAACAATGCTAAATTCGCAGAGCATAACACACCTCCTATATTTAACAGTCAATATTATTATTCTCCTTTTTATTTTAAAAGGGTCTCTAAGATAATTTCCAATATACCACTTAGCTATAATATTTGGCAAGTAAAAGCTCTTCCACAATCTCTGACGGTGTTATTACCTCTCCATTTACTTTTGATAATCTTACCACATCGCACTTTGAAACCCTTTCTATCTCCCTTACAATCTGGCCTAAGTTCATCTCTGGCACAATTAGTTTCTTAACCATTGCAGATAACTCGCCAATAACCTTTTCCGGAAATGGCCAGAGAGTCTTTAACCGTAAAAGCCCTGCCTTAATCCCTTTCTCCCTTAAAATCTTCACTGCTTTCAATGAAGCCCTTGCTGTAATGCCATAAGCGATTATGCCAATCTCTGCATCATCCAAAAGATAGTTTTCTGTTCTTATTATCTTATCCTGATTTAATAGAATCTTATCAGAGAGCCTTTTAACAAGCCTCATCTGAACATCAGGGTCTGAGGTCTTTCTGAAACCCCATTCATTATGCGTAGAGCCTGTAACCAAAAGCCTCTCACCTTCGCCAAAGGATGGCATCGGCGGAATCAAATCATCTCCATCCTGACCAAAGGGCGGCTTGCCTTTTGCCTTTTTTCTATTAATTATCTCTATATCATCTTTTATAACACACTTTTCACGAAGATGGCCTACTGCCTCATCGCAAAGAAGAAACACTGGAACACGAAATTGCTCTGACAGATTAAATGACTCTATAGTTAAATCATACATCTCCTGAACAGACCATGGACAAAGGGCAATTATCTGATAATCCCCTGATGCACCCCATCTAATCTGCATAACATCGCCTTGGCTTGGCTTTGTTGCCTGGCCTGTGCTTGGCCCAGCGCGCTGGACATCAACTATTACACAGGGTGTCTCTGTCATTATTGCATATCCGATATTTTCAAGCATTAATGAAAGCCCGGGGCCTGATGTTGCTGTCATTGCCTTTGCGCCTGTCCATGAAGCGCCTATTACTGCAGAAATGGATGCAATCTCATCCTCC
Source organism: Nitrospirota bacterium (assembly GCA_023248415.1). Taxonomy (GTDB): domain Bacteria; phylum Nitrospirota; class CAKKRA01; order 9FT-COMBO-42-15; family 9FT-COMBO-42-15; genus 9FT-COMBO-42-15. The sequence continues at coordinate 4,153 of JAHFEP010000193.1, read as the reverse complement.
ATTTGAATGAATGCGCCTTTACATTCAGGAAAACGGTTGGCAATCCTTTCCATTATCTCGCTTGACGGAGAAATCGGATAACCTGCATAGAATTTGCATCCTGCACGGATTGCACCCTCTGCACACGCCTCATTGCCTTGAAGAAGATATGAACCTGCTTTCATCAACTAATCGTCCCCAATTCTAATTTCTCTAACCACCTCTGCCTTAAAATAGTCTTCAATCCATTATGCTCTGGCATGGAAAGTAACGAGTCTTTTTTAATCAACTCAAAAGCCTCTCTGCGCGCTGCTTCCAGAATCTTCACATCCCGCAGGATATTTGCATTTTTTAGCTCTGGCAGGCCAGACTGTTTTGTGCCGAAAAATTCACCGGGGCCTCTGATATTCAAATCCTCTTCAGCAATATCAAAACCATTGTTTGTCTTTATCATTATATCAAGCCTTCTCTTTGCATCATCTGACAAAGGATATTCAGCCATTAAGAGGCAGCAGGATTGATATTGCCCCCTCCCAACCCTTCCCCGCAATTGATGCAACTGGGCAAGGCCAAATCTTTCTGCATGTTCTATCAGCATTACAGATGCATTTGGCACATCAATGCCAACCTCAATCACAGTAGTGGATACAAGTATATTTGTGCGCCCTTCTTTAAAATCCTTCATAACCTTTTCTTTCTCTTCTGTCTTCATCCTGCCGTGAAGGAGTCCAAGATTATACTCAGGAAATATATCCTTTTTAAGATGCTCTGCCATCTCTGTTGCTGCCTTTAAATCAACCTTTTCAGATTCCTCAATTAGCGGATAGATGATATAACACTGTCTTCCATTTGAAAGTTCTTTTTTCACTAATTTAAATGCCTCTAAACGATGCGATTTATAAAATTTCAATGTCTTGATAGGCGTCCTGCCAGGCGGAAGCTCATCAATAACTGAAATATCTAAATCTCCATATACACTCATGGCAAGCGTCCTTGGTATCGGAGTTGCAGTCATAATAAGAATATCAGGGTTATAGCCCTTCTTTTTCAAAGCGCCCCTCTGCATTACACCAAATTTGTGCTGTTCATCAACTACTGCAAGCCCAAGCATTTTAAATCTGATGTCATCTTGTATAAGTGCATGTGTACCAATCACAATATTTGCATTACCATCCTCAACTGCCTTTATGTCCTCTTTATCTTTCCTGCTGCTGGTCAATAATACTATTTTTAAAGAAAGTTTGCTAATTAGACTCTTGATATTAAAATAGTGCTGCTCAGCAAGTATCTCTGTTGGCACCATTATTACAGTCTGAAGACCATTTTCAATTGCCATAAGCATTGCAGACAAGGCAACTATTGTCTTCCCGCATCCCACATCACCCTGAATAAGCCTGTTCATTGGATGAGGACTTATGAGGTCATTTTTTATTTCATCAATCACACGAACTTGCGCTGAGGTAAGTTTGAATGAAAGGCTATTTATCAATTGTCTTAAAAGCTCTCCATTTATCTTAAGCGCATCCCTCTTTTCCTTTTCCATGTCCTTTTTTCTTAATGCAAGGCCAAGCTCAAGGAAAAAGAATTCATCAAAGGCGAGCCTCCTGTACATCTCGCTTCTGCCGCTGTTTAGTAAGGCCATATCCTTTTCCATTTGTGGAAAATGAACCTCGGAAAAGGTTGTTGAAAGTGGGATAAGTTTATTATGCTCTAAAATATCCGCAGGCAAGTGATCCTTAATTTCAGATAAATATGTATCAAAGATATTTTTCATTATAACCCTGATTTGCCTTGATGAAAGACCGCTCGTCTCAGGATATATCGGCACAATTCGGCCTGTATGCAAAAGGACATCTGCCTCGTCATCTATTATCTCATACTCAGGGCTGTCAATCTCAGCGCCATATCCATAGTAACTATTCATCTTCACCTTGCCGTTTAAAATCACCTTCTGCCCGACCTTAAAGACATTTTTCATATACGGCTGATTGAACCACTTTGCAGTAATAATACCTGTCCCGTCGCCGACAACGAGTTCAAATATCTTCATTCTCTTTCTTGAGGTAATATTTATTCCAGCAGCCTTTACTATCCCGCTTATAGTCTCAATTTCACCGTATTTTATCTGGGATATCTTTTTAAAATTTCCCCTGTCCTCGTATCTCCTTGGCAGGTGAGTCAGCGCATCCTCTACAGTAAGGATATTGAGCTTTTTAAAAAGCTCTGCCCTCTTCGGCCCAACACCCTTTACATACTGGATGGAGTCGGTAAGCCGTGGAGTGAGATTCATTTTTGGAGACTCTAATGTTGTTTTCATTAGTAATTATTTTTCTCTTGCCAAAGTTTTTTCAATATGATAGCATTACACCCTGTTTTAGGCAATACTATTTAGGAGGTTTTTAAAAATGGCAAGGGTTTGTGATATATGCGGCAAAGGCAAGATGATGGGCAATAATGTCAGCCACGCAAATAACAGAAGCAAGAAAATCTTCTTTCCAAATGTCCAGACAGTTAGGGTTGCAACAAACGGCGGGACAAAGAGAATGCGGGTCTGCACAAGGTGTCTTCGTTCAGGTCTGGTAAAAAAGGCAAGTTAATTCTCCTTATACGCAATAACTTCCAGCTCAAATTTTGCGCCCTTTGGCAGGTTGGAGACCTCTACAGTTGAGCGGGCTGGAGGGTCGCTGTCAAAATACCTTCCGTATATTGTATTAATCTCAGAGAATTCCTTGATATTCTTTAAATAGAGCGTTGCCTTAACTACATCATGTAAGGCTGCGCCTGCTTCTGAAAGTATATTTTTAATATTCTCCATTACAAGCTCAAACTGTGCTTTAATATCACCATTGACTAACTCACCTGTCTTTGGGTCAATGGGTATCTGGCCTGATAAAAAGATAAAATTGCCTATCTTGACAGCCTGTGAATATGGCCCGATAGCCTTTGGAGCCTTGTCAGTTTTGATGATTGTCTTATGCATATCTATTTCCCTTTAGAAAGAATTCCTTCTGCATCCTTAAAAAATTTAGTTGCCTGCGACGAAGCGTCAGCAGCGTCCTTTAATTGCTTAGCCACCTCAGGATACCCTGCCTTCTCTGCCCTGTCAGCCCAATCAAGATAGTTCTGCAAATGGTCATCATTATGCTCAATCCAATGCTCAAGAAGGTGTTTTAATTTATGCATCTCTTCATTCATTTTTTAGCCTTTCCTTTTCAGAAGTATCTTATTTTTCGTAAGAGAAATCTCTTTTATCTCACCCTCAAGTTCCTTTTCTTCTGCAAAGATATTTCTTAAAAATATCTTATCACCCTCTTTTTTTACTGATGAAACTGCCTCTAAGAGGAGTTCCTCTTTGCCTTTTTCGTCTATTATATATGCCTTTGCCTCGCACATAATAATATAACCTCAAAAACAACATGATTATGTAGGGCAAGGTTGTAGGCACGAATTTATTCGTGCAAAAGGCACGGTTAAAACCGTGCCTACAAAAGCCTAAGCAACCCTAAAGGGTTGCCCTACAATAAATGTAATCCCTCTTCCTCTGCCAAGATTATTAGGGCGTTAATAATAGCCACTGCAACTGGACTGCCACCCTTTCTTCCCCTGTTTGTAATATAAGGTACATCAATCTTTAGAAGCTCGTCTTTGGATTCCGCAGCATCAACAAAACCAACAGGCACACCAACAATTAGTGCAGGTTTTAAGCCATCTTCTTTAATCAGCCGGACAATCTCAAATAATGCAGTAGGCGCATTGCCGATTGCGACAATACCATTATTCAATTCAGGCATTGCCTTCTGCATACCAAGCGCAGACCTTGTCTTTTTTGTTCGCGCCGATTCTTTTATTACACCTTCATCGTTCACAAAGCAGTAAAGCCTTCCGCCAAAGGTATTTAATGCCTTCTCTCTTACACCTGCCCTTACCATATTCACATCAGTAACAATATTGCAGCCTGCTTTGATAGCAGAGGTAGCTTTTTCTATTGCCTCAGGATGAATTATTAGTTCTTTCCCAAAATCTATATCACCTGTAGTATGTATCACACGCTTGACAATTGCAAGCTCTTTTTCTGTAAAGCTGTGTCTGCCAAGCAGACTGTCAATAATCTCAAAACTCTTTCTTTCAATCTCGTGTTGTTCCATTTAACCTCTCCGTTATCCTCTCAATCACC
>JAHFEP010000049.1 GCA_023248415.1 Nitrospirota bacterium | reverse complement strand
ACTTTATCGGCCATGAGGAAAGATTTGAGGTTGTATATCATTTTTATTCAGTAAAGCATAATCACAGGATAAGGATAAAGGCAAGGGTGACTGAGAAAGATGCAGTAATAGATTCCCTCTGCCCGATATGGAAGGGCGCAAACTGGCTTGAGCGTGAGGTCTATGATCTTATGGGAATAAACTTTATAGGCCACCCTGATATGCGTCGTATACTAATGCCAGATGATTTTGTTGGTTATCCGTTAAGAAAGGATTATCCAACAGAGGGAAGAGGGGAAAGAAGCACTTTTGATTTTATTCCAGATATTGATTGAGGGGGAGTTATAAAAATAACCTTTACGGTAGGAGGGTAATGATGAAAAAAGCAGCTTTATTGGTTCTTTTGTTTACAGTCGCAGTCTTATTTAATGTTGAAGCAGTAAAAGCAGAAAGCGGAGGTGATTTGATTGAAAAAGACCTCTTTGATACATCTTTGACAGTGGACTATGGAAGAAGAAAGATGAAGCTTGATTATGGGAAATTAGATGTTAATGTTGGAGGGGTGCTGACACAGACAGTATATACGCAGGAATATAAGGCCGATGTTAATGAATTCGTTAAACCCTCCCTTACAGACACAATCTATTCTGCCAAGTTTGTATATGGCATTAATGATTACATTAATTTCTTTGTTAATCTTGGGGTGATATTTGATGAATATAAGGATGCGGAACCAATGGATGTGGGTTATAAAGCAAATGTTGGAAAGAGCGAGGCAGGGATATATGCCGGCGGCGGATTAAGGGCAGGATACAAATTTCCCTTTGGTCTATATATTGCAGGAACTGGCATGTTCAATATGGGCAGAGTGTCTAATTACAGTTTTAACGAGTACGAGGATGCTTTTGGGAACATAGTAGTAATATCAGAATCAAAGAATAATATATATGACTGGGAAGGTAACCTTATCTTTGGCTATGACATAAGCGTATCACCATCTTTTAGAATTATTCCTTATTTCGGTGGTCGTTATTCTGACAGATACAGCAAGCTGGAGTTGAGGTCAAGTGGGGGCAATTATTATTACGAAGAATACTCGAGCAAGACCAAATTCGGCGGCTTTGGCGGTATGGAGTTTAGGCTTACAAAGCAGTTGTCTTTTAAGGCAGAGGTTGGCTTAGGCGATAAGACAGGTTTTGGCGCTGCATTGACATATAGATTTGGAATTGAGTAAAATTGATTAAAACAGAAGAAATGCTTTTAAATATGGGGCCTCAGCATCCGAGCACACACGGCGTGCTGAGGCTTGTTCTTCAGCTTGACGGCGAGAAGGTGCTAAAGGCTACTCCGCATGTCGGCTATCTCCACCGCGGCATTGAGAAGCTGTCTGAATCACGTTTATATAACCAGATAATACCGCTTACAGACCGCTTTGATTATGTTGCGTCAATGACCAATAACTTTGCCTATGCAAGGGCTGTTGAGAAACTCTTGCAGATAAAGGCGCCTGAGAGGGCTGAGTATATAAGGACTATTGTTGCAGAGTTTCAGAGGATAGCAAGCCACCTGCTTTGGCTCGGAACACATGCAATTGACCTTGGCGCTATGACTGTTTTTTTCTATTGCTTCCGTGAGAGGGAGTTTGTCCTTGACCTGTTTGAAATAATATGCGGTGCAAGGCTTACTACAAGCTACTATATCCCTGGCGGCGTAAGAAGGGACGCAACATCAGAATTCATAGATAAGGCATACAAATTTATAGAAACATTCCCTTCAAGTGTTGATGAGTATGACACCCTTCTTAAAAATAACAGGATATGGCTTGGAAGGACAAAAGGCATAGGTGTTATCAGCGCAGAGGATGCAATCAACTTCGGCTTGAGCGGGCCAACACTGCGCGGCTCAGGCGTAAATTACGATGTAAGAAAGGCAGAGCCTTATGCAGCTTATGACAAAGTAGATTTTATTGTGCCTCTTGGCAAGAACGGCGATGTATACGACAGATATCTGATTCGTGTAGAAGAGATGAGGCAGAGCAACAGGATTATCAAACAGTGTCTTGATAAAATGCCAAAAGGCCCTGTTGTAATTGACAATCCAAAGATTGTATTGCCTGAAAAGAAAAAGACCATGTCAGAGATTGAATCTCTCATTCATCACTTTAAATTGGTATCAGAGGGTTACAAGACCCCGCCTGGCGAGATATACTGCGCAACAGAGGCGCCTAAAGGCGAGCTTGGGATATATATAGTAAGCGACGGGAGCAATAAACCCTACCGCATGAAGGTGAGGGCGCCGTCATTTGTGCATCTCGGCGCATTTGATTTTATGGCAAAGGGTCACATGATTGCTGATATTATTGCCATTATAGGAACGATAGATATAGTTCTTGGAGAGGTAGATAGATAGTGGAAGATACTAACATAGAAAAAAAAGGCTATGCCTTTTCAAAAGAGGGGATGAACATACTAAAGGAGATGATGAAAGACTATCCTTCCTCTGATGCCCTTCTTTTGCCTGCATTGTATATTGCACAGGAGGAGTTTGGCCATCTTGATTCAGGCGCATTGCAATATGTAGCGGATGTATTAAAGGTGCCGAGGTCAAAGGTATTCGGCGTTGCCACATATTATACAATGTATAAGACAAAGCCGACAGGCAAACACCTTGTTCAGGTCTGCACGAACCTTTCTTGCTCGCTTTTAGGCGCAGACCATATATTAAAATATCTTGAAAATAAGCTCGGTATCAAAGTAGGCGAGACAACACATGATAAGAAATTTACATTAATAACTGTTGAATGTCTTGGCTCATGCGGCACAGCGCCGATGATGCAGGTGAATGATACATATTATGAAAACCTGACAGAGGAAGGGATAGACAGGATATTGGAAGGGTTGAAGTAGGTGGAGATGAACGACATCTTACTAAAAAATATAAATAAGCAGAATTCAACAGATATAGAGACCTATTTAAAAGACGGCGGATATAAGCCACTTGAGAAGGCATTAAAGGAATATACGCCAAAAGAGGTTATTGACATTGTCCAGAAGTCTGGCTTAAGGGGCCGCGGGGGTGCAGGCTTTCCAACTGGAAAGAAATGGGAATTTGCAGCAGCAGATAAAAATACACCGAGATATCTTTTATGCAATGCTGATGAAGGCGAGCCCGGCACATACAAGGACAGGCCGATAATTGAAAAAGACCCGCATCAGTTAATAGAGGGTATTATTATATCAGGCTATGCAATCGGCGCTGCTGCCTGCTACATTTATATCAGAGGCGAATACGTCTATGGCGCAGATGTATTGCAAAAGGCGATTGCACAGGCATATAAAAAGGGCTTTTTAGGCAAAAAGATTTTAGGCAAAAAATTTGATTTTGACCTGTATGTGCACAAAGGCGCAGGCGCCTATGTGTGCGGCGAGGAGACAGCATTAATAGAATCCCTTGAAGGAAAGCGCGGGCAGTCAAGAATCAAGCCGCCTTTTCCAGTTAATGTCGGCGTCTGGAACAAGCCGACAGTTATAAACAATGTTGAGACCCTTGCCAATGTTTCGCATATTATAAAAAATGGGCCAGACTGGTTTAAGTCAATGGGTCCTGAAAAATGCCCTGGGCCAAAGATATATTCCATCAGCGGCCATGTGAATAAGCCGGGTAATTATGAACTGATAATGGGCACGTCTTTAAAGGATTTAATCTATAAATATGCCGGCGGCATTAAAGACGGAAAAAAGCTCAAGGCAGTGATACCAGGAGGCGCATCAACACCTGTATTAAAGCCTGAGCATATAGAAGTGAATATGGATTATGAGTCAGTTGGCGCTGTTGGCTCTATGCTCGGTTCTGGCGCAATTATGGTAATGGATGAGACAGTCTGCATGGTTGGTGTTACAAGGAGGCTTTTAAAATTCTTTGCCCATGAGTCATGCGGAAAGTGCTCGCCATGCCGTGAAGGCACACACTGGCTTGTACAGATATTAGACAGGATTGTAAATAATGAAGGCAAAACAGAGGATATAGATCTGATGCTTGATATATGCGACAACATGAGGGGCAAGACCTTCTGCCCATTAGGCGACGGCGCAATTAATCCTGTGCTGAGCACAATCAAGCATTTTAGGGATGAATATCTGATTCATATAGAAGAAAAGAGGTGTCCTGTAAATTATCCGCATAGCGAGTATTGTTTGTAATTATGGTTAAATTAACAATAAACAATAAAATTGTAGAAGCTCCAGATGGCATGCTCCTTACAGAGGCAGCAAAGATGGCCGGCATAGAGATTCCGACACTCTGCTATCATCCTGAGCTCCAGCCCTACGGCGGGTGCAGGTTATGCCTTGTAAGGATAGAGAAGATGCCAAAGCTCCAGACTGCATGCACAACAAGGGTCTGTGATAACATGGTGGTAACAACAGAATCCCCTGAGATAGCAAAGGCAAGAAAGGGGATGCTGGAATTTGTTCTTACATACCATCCATTAGACTGCCCGATATGCGATAAGGGCGGCGAGTGCGAGCTTCAGAACCTTGTATTTAAATTCGGCTCAGGGTTCAGGAGATATGCAGAGGATATAGAAGAATATACTATAGATACAAACGACCCGCTGATTGACAGGGAGCTTGACAGGTGCGTGAGGTGTTTGAGATGCGTAAGGGTCTGCGACGAGGTGCAGGGTGTAACAAATCTAACTGCGTACAACAGAGGCAGCCATACAGAGATTGGGCCGTTCATGGGCGGAAGCATCTTTGACTGTGAATATTGCGGCTCATGCGTTGCAATATGTCCTGTTGGCGCATTAACAAGCAAGCTGTTCAAATACAAGGCAAGGCCGTGGCAGACAAAGAGGACAGACACTATTTGCACATACTGCGGCTGCGGATGCCAGTTTGCATTAGAGACACGGGATGGAGATGTGCTGCGTGTTGTAACAGATTATGAGAAGGGTGTTAATGAGGGAAGCCTCTGCACCCGCGGCAGATTTGGTTATAGCTTTGTAAATAATAAAAAGAGGCTTACAGCGCCATTAATAAAGACAAATACCAAGCTTGAGCCAACATCATGGGACGAGGCAACAGACATCATTGCTGACAGATTCAAAAAGATTATAGAGAATAATGGGCCCGATGCAATAGCAGGCATTATTACAGGCCACTGCACAAATGAGGACATATATCTTTTCCAGAAGTTCATGAGGCTTGCCATTGGCACAAACAATATAGACAGCGCGGCAAGATTCGGTTATGTAAATGCAATGAGCGCCATAAAGCAGGTCATTGGCAGCAAAAGATTTGAGGCATCATTAGATGATGTTGCAAATGCAGATGTGATACTATCCATCAGTACAAATATAACAGAGGTAAATCCAATAGCCGGATTAAAGGTGAGAAGGGCTGCAAAGAGGGGTGCAGTGTTGATTGTTGCAGATGTTCAGGACACAGATATTGCTAAATTTGCCTCACAAAATCTGATAATCAAGTCAGGTTCAGAAAGATGGTTCATTCACGGTCTTGTCAAGGCAGTTATTGAGAAAGGTTTTTATGATAAGAAGATATACAAGGATTACAAGAAGTTCATTGATAACCTTGAGAATATTGTAAAGGGTCTTTCATTTAAGGAGATTGAAGAAAAAACCGGCATCAGCGAAAAAGATATTATTGAAGCAGCAAAGGCATATTCAAAGGCAAAGAAGGGTGTAATAATCTTTGGACAGGGGATTACGCATCAGCAAGATGGATATAAGAGTTCCTTGAATCTTTTAGACCTCTGCATCATAACAGGCAATATAGACAGTAAGGGGACAGCCATTCTGCCGTTATGCGATGAGAATAATGAATACGGCGCATTGGAGATGGGCGCTGCGCCTGAGTTTCTGTCAGGGTTCTTAAATGCAGGCGCTGCAAAGGACAGGGAGATTATCTCAAAAATATGGGACAAAAAGATACCTGCAAAAAAAGGGCTGACAATGCCTGAGATATTTAATGGCATATTAAAGGGAAAGATAAAGGCATTGTATATAATAGGTGAAAATCCTGCTGGCACATTTCCGCAGAAGTCTGAATTCTACGAGGCCCTGCAAAAGCTGGATTTCCTTGTGTGTCAGGATTTATTTCCAACAGCAACATGCGAATTGGCAGATGTTGTGCTTCCTGCTTCTTCATTTGCAGAAAAGGACGGCACATTTACAAATATGGAGGGCCGTGCACAGAAGATTGAGGCTGCGATTAATCCTGTTGGAGACTCAAGGCCAGATTGGCAGATATTCTCTGCCTTATCTGAGAAGATGGGTTATCCAATGGATTATGATAATGCAGATGCAATATTAAAAGAGATTGCACAGGTTATTGAGGGGTGTAACTCTAAAGGCGAAGGAAGTGCAATAGAGAATTATGTAAAGACATCAGTAAAGGAATTGCGTGCTATCTATGAAAGGAAAGAGGAAAAGGCGCCTGCAAAATTTCCATTTAAACTGATGCTCGGACCGGTTCTTTTCCATTCTGGAAAACTGAGCGGTTACTCTGAAGGCCCTGTAAGGATACTTCCAGAGGGAAGGCTTAAGATAAATCCAAATGATGCTGACAGGCTCGGCATCATAGAAGGCGATAAGGCTTTATTAAAGAATGCAAATGGAGAGGTTAAGGTAAAGGTAGAGATTACTGACAGGATGCCGGAAGGCTTATTATTTTATCCTGAGCACTTTATGTATCCTGCTGTAAGGAATCTGTGTAAGATAGATATTGATAAGGATACAAAGGCGAATTATTTTAAGAGTGCTTTTGTGGCAGTTGAAAGGCATGTTCCGGAGCATTAATGGATGGAGGTTAATATGACTGACGATAATGTGTTAAATAGGGTTTTGGAACACATCCTTGAGTTGAAGGCTGGTCAGGGAGACATAAAAAAAGAGATTAGTGATGTAAAAAATAAAGTGGATAATTTAGAGAATAAAGTTGGTAAATTAGAGACAAAAGTGGATAACTTAGAAAACAATGTAAGTCAAGTAAGGTCTGAGATGGAAGGACACTTTAATCGTGTTCACTCTGAGATGGATACAATCTTTAATATTACAAGCGACCATGAAAAGAGGATAAAGGTTCTGGAGAAGACACATTAACAAGAAAGGCTCTAATTGAAAATAGACATTAATCTCATAATCAGTTTAACAATAATATTGACGACCATTGCTGTTGTGATGGGTACTGTGCTTGCAGTAGTGCCTTTACTTACCCTTTTGGAGCGCCGTGTCCTCGGCTTTATGCAGGACAGGCTTGGCCCGAATCGTGTTGGGCCTTTTGGCATTTTGCAGCCTTTTGCAGACGGTATAAAGCTCTTTTTAAAAGAGATTATTATCCCTTCTGCATCAAATAAAATTATCTTTATAGCAGCGCCTGTAATTACAATGATACCTGCTTTAATAGCCTTTGCAGTAATACCATTTGGAAGGGATTTTAAGCTGCATCTTGAATTGTTCGGCATCACAATTGACAGGACAATTCATCTGTATATTACTGATTTGAATATTGGCATTCTATATATATTTGCATTAGGCTCTATCGGGACTTATGGTGTAATTCTTGGCGGCTGGGCATCAAACAGCAAATATGCATTTCTTGGCGCCATGCGCTCTGCTGCACAGATGATTAGCTATGAGCTTTCGCTTGGACTTTCTACTGTTGGCGTTCTTCTGCTTGCAGGCTCTCTTTCAATGGTGGATATTGTTAATGCCCAGGCAAAACACTGGTTCATTATATATCAGTTGCCTGCATTTATATTATTTATTATTTCAGGGATTGCAGAGACAAATAGGGCGCCATTTGACCTTCCAGAGGCAGAGAGCGAGCTTGTTGCAGGCTTTCACACAGAGTACAGCGGCATGGGCTTTGCCTTCTACTTTCTTGCAGAGTATGCAAATATGATAATGATATCAAGCATTGCAACAATACTCTTTTTTGGAGGATGGCAGCCGCTCTTTGAATGGAAGAGTTCATTTGAGCCAATTAATATTATTCAGCCTGTAATGTGGTTCTGTGCAAAGGTATTCTTCTTTCTGTTCTTTTATATATGGCTGAGGGCTACATTGCCGAGGCTGAGATATGACCAGTTGATGAAGCTTGGCTGGAAGTATCTTATACCATTGTCAATTATTAATGTTGCGTTGACTGGAATAGGGATGTATATATATAATATTTGGTTCCAGAAGTAAAGATTGTCATTGCGAGCGAAGCGAAGCAATCTAAAAAGAAAGATTGCTTCGTCGCTATCGCTCCTCGCAATGACGAATAGGTTGATATTGGAAATACTATGATTAAGTTCTTTAAAACCATATTATTCATAGACATTATAATGGGTCTCCTCCTAACCCTTAAGCACTTTTTTATGTTTAAGGGCAAAAGAGAAATCACTATTGAGTATCCTGATGAAAAGAAGCCATTGCCTGATGGATACAGGGGGTTGCTCTGTTTAAGGAGAAAGGATGACGGCTCTGAAAGGTGCGTTGGCTGTACATTGTGCGAGGCATACTGCCCGTCAAAGTGCATAACAGTTGTGAGTGCAGGCGCTGAGAATGACCCAATGAAGAGGTATGCAAAGTTCTATCAGATAGATATTACAAAGTGTGTTTTCTGCGGTTACTGTGTTGACGCCTGTCCTGTAGAGGCGCTGGCAATGACAAAGAGGTACGAGCTTTCGCAATACGAAAAGGAAACGATTGTTATGGCAAAGGATAAACTGCTTGAGATTGGCGATGTTGATTATCCATGGAGGAAGGATTGATACTTAATCTTTTATTCTTCTATTTTGCAGCAGTGATTGTAATCAGCGCCCTCTTTGTAATAATAAAGAGGAATGCATTCCATAGCGCTGTTGCGCTTTTGGTTACACTCATCCATATTGCAGGGATATTTATATTGCTAAACTCTGAATTTCTTGCTGCTGTGCAGATACTTGTCTATGCCGGCGCAATATTGGTAATGATTATTTTCGTCCTTATGTTCTTAAATGTTACTCAGAGATACAGGATGTTTAACAGGCAGAAGTTTATTGCCTTCTTAATGGGTATTATTCTTGTTGGAGAGGTTTTGTATGTAATCTCAGTGTCTGCAATAAAGGGGCCAAAGGGCGATTTCAGTATTGCAAAGATAATGTCAGAAGGCAATACACAGGCAATTGGAAGGATACTCTATACAGACTATCTCTTTCCATTTGAGGTGGCATCAATAATATTGTTGGTTGCAATGATAGGGGCAATTGTTTTAGCAAAGAAGGAACCGCAATGATACCATTACATTACTACTTAATACTTGCTGCAATATTGTTTATTATCGGCATGATTGGCGTGCTTGTGAGGAGGAATTTTCTTACAGTGCTTATGTCAATAGAGCTTATGCTCAATGCTGTTAATATCAATTTTGTCGCCTTTGCGCACTATATGGATTCCATGACAGGAAGAATTTTTGTATTCTTTATTATGACTGTTGCAGCAGCAGAGGCTGCAATCGGTCTTGCAATACTAATCTCTGCATACAGAAATACAGGGACTACCTTTGTTGATGAGATAAGCTCCATGAAGGGATAGAATATAAATGGAAACTATAATTTCTATAAAACCGTTGCTTGCAATCCTCGTTTCTACTGTTGCTGCTTTTCTTATAATGCTGACAGGCGAGAAGAGGGCTAATCTGCGGGAATTCTGGTCTGTGGCAGCAGGGGTAATAAAATTCCTGATTGTTGTATCAATGGTACCTGTTATCCTAAATGGAAAGACAATAGAATATACCCTTTTACATATTCTGCCAGGGATTGATATTAAATTCAGGGTAAATGCCTTTAGCATCTTGTTTGCATTGGGCGCCTCATTCCTCTGGATACTTACAACCTTTTACTCTATAGGCTACATGCGTTCGATTAAGGCGCATTCCCAGACAAGATATTTTGTGTGCTTTGCAATTGCGCTTACAACTACAATGGGTATTGCATTTTCAGCAAACCTGTTTACCATGTTTATATTCTACGAAGGCTTGACCATAATTACATATCCCCTTGTGGGACACAAGGAGGATGCTGAATCGCTGAAAGGCGCCAGAAAGTATGCCATATATCTGCTTGGCGCTGCAAAGGTATTTCTCATTGCAGCCATTATCTTAACATATAATCTTGCAGGCACGCTTGAGTTTTCAAAGGCCGGTCTTTTCCCGCCTGCTGTTCAGGCAGAGCATCCTGTATTGCTTAGCATTATATTTGTATTTTTCTTCTTTGGGTTTGCAAAGAATGCTGTAATGCCGCTTCATGGCTGGCTTCCTGCTGCGATGGTGGCTCCAACCCCTGTTAGCGCGCTCCTCCATGCTGTTGCAGTTGTAAAGACAGGTGTCTTTACAACTTTAACTGTGATATTTTATGTCTTTGGCATTGGTCTTTTGAAAAATCTTGGCGTAAATGTTGTTGCAATCTTCTTTGCCTCATTTACAATAGTTATGGCATCTGTCATTGCCCTGAGCCGTGACAACCTCAAGGCAAGGCTTGCATTTTCTACAATCAGCCAGCTTTCATATATTATCCTTGGCGCTGCATTATTAACGCCGAGCGGCATTATAGGAGGCGTTTCGCATATAACAATGCACGCATTTGCAAAGATTACCCTGTTCTTTTGCGCAGGCTCTCTGTATATATCATCGCATAAAACAGAGATTAGCCAATTAAGCGGCATTGGTAAAAAGATGCCGTGGACAATGACTGCATTTGCTATAGGGACTTTAAGCATGATCGGCATCCCTTCTGTTGGCGGGTTTGTCAGCAAATGGAATCTGGTAATGGGTTCATTAGAGGCAAAAAATATTATGGTGCTTGTTGTGCTTCTTGCAAGCACATTGCTGAATACAGCATATTTTGCCCCTATTGTTTATAAGGCATTCTTTGAAAAGGAGCATATTGAAAAGGGGCACCACGAACATCACGAGGATATTAAAGAGAATCCTTTTATGGTAGTTCCGTTATTTCTGACAGCTATTGCAACCATCATATTAGGCATTTATCCTGATTTTGTAATAGGGCTTGCAAGGGAGATAATAAAATGAATATATTTGAGAAAATCTTAGAAGACCCAAAACGTTTTAGGACAGTAAAGATAATATTCTATATCAGCCTGATTCTTATTGCCCTGACAGAGATTGCAGTGGTCTATGTATTCCATCTTGGGCACGGCCATTTCAGGTTTGAGAACCTTCCTGCATTTGGTTCAATATATGGTTTTATTTCTTGTGTGCTGATAATTGTTGTATCAAAATTCATAGGCCATCACTGGCTTATGAAGAAAGAGGACTATTATAATGATTGAGTGGCTGCATCCCGGAATATTGCTTATCATAGGCGCATTGCTGATTCCTGTTTTAAAGGGCAGGGTGAAGCAGGTGTATATGGTTGCGCTTCCTGCAGCAGCGCTGATAGACTGCATACTTATGACACCAGGCACTTATGGTACTGTTAATTTCATGGGCCATAACCTTACCTTTGGCAGGGTTGATAAATTAAGCCTTCTATTTTCTTATGTCTTTTCCATAATGGGTGTAATTGGAATAGTCTATGCCCTTCATGTAAAGGATGACAGCCAGCATGTTACAGCCATGATATATATTGGAAGCGCACTTGGTGTTACATTTGCAGGTGATTTTTTTGTGTTGTTTATCTTCTGGGAGATTATGGCTATCTCTGCAGCATTAATTGTCTGGTTAAGAAGGAGCAAGGAGGCAGTATCTGCCGGGTTCAGATATCTTTTGGTCCATGCCTTTGGCGGCGTCTGCCTGCTCGGCGGGTTTGTAATACATTATTCACAGACAGGCTCTATAGCATTTAGCAGCATGATGCCTTTTGAGGGCGGAATAGCATTCTATCTGATACTCCTTAGTTTTATAATAAATGCCGCTGTTCCTCCATTTGGCGCATGGCTGCCTGACGCATATCCAGAGGCTACTGTTACAGGCGCGGTATTTATGACTGCATTTACAACAAAGTCTGCTGTGTATGTTTTGATAAGGGGTTTTGCCGGCACAGAGATATTGATATGGCTTGGCGCTATAATGGCATTATACGGTGTTGTCTATGCAGTTCTGGAGAATGACAGCAGGAGGCTTCTTGCATATCATATTATAAGCCAGGTCGGGTATATGGTTGCAGGTGTTGGAATAGGAACAGAGATGGCATTAAACGGCTCTGCATCCCATGCCTTTGCGCATATATTATATAAAGGTCTCCTCTTTATGGGCGCAGGCGCTGTTATTGAGATGACAGGAAAGAGGAAGCTCACTGAATTAGGCGGTCTTTATAAGACCATGCCGATTACAATGGCGCTTTATATGATAGGAGGCTTTGCCATATCTGCAGTCCCTCTTTTTAGCGGTTTTGTGAGCAAGTCAATGGTTGTTTCAGCAGCAGGCGAGTCTCATCTTTCAATTATCCTGCTTATGCTGACAATGGCATCTGCCGGAACATTTCTTCATACAGGGCTCAAACTTCCATATTATATGTTCTTTGGCAAAGACTCAGGCATAAGGGCAAAAGAGCCTCCAAAGAATATGCTTATAGCAATGGGTATGGCAGGGTTTTTGTGCATCTTTATTGGTGTTTTCCCGGGCACACTTTATTCCCTGCTTCCATTTGCAGTTGACTATGCCCCATACACACCCCAGCACGTTATGTCCACGCTCGGCATTCTCGGGTTCACTGCGTTAGGCTTCTTCATGCTCTTAAAACAGCTTGACCCGGAGCCTACTGTGAGCGTTGATACTGACTGGTTTTATAGAAAGGGCGCAAAGGGATTTATGTGGTTAGTAAATAAGCCTATTGCATATATTGAATACAATATTGTCGGCGAGGCATACGAGTTTTTAATACAGAAGCCGATATTAAAGGCTGCTCATTATTTAAGGGTATTTGATACAGAGGCTGTTGACGGGACTGTAAACGGCATTGGCAGGGTTACACTTGCGTGGAGCAGTGTGATGCGGATTATTCAAAACGGCCAGGTTCAGTATTATGCGCTTATGATGGCATTTGGCGCATTTGCGCTTGTAACATGGTTCATCTTCTGGTAAAGGAAAAAAGATGGAAGATATTATATTAAACAGACTTGATTATCCAATTCTGACTATAACAACATTTCTGCCATTGGCAGGGGCATTTTTAATTTTATTTCTCTGGAATTCAACCCTTATCAGATGGATTTCACTTGTTACAACAATGGCGACTTTTATTGTGTCTCTGCCGATTTATATGCATTTTGACAAGACAACCTACAAGATGCAGTTTGTGGAGAGCTATAAGTGGATACCTGCTTTGAATATAAATTATTCAGTAGGTGTTGACGGAATTAGCGTGCTATTTATAATCCTTTCTACTCTTCTAAGCATACTCTGCGTTCTTGTGTCCTGGAAGGCTATACAAAATAAGGTAAAGGAGTTTTTTATAGCGCTGCTGATTACAGAGACAGCAATGCTCGGCATATTTGTATCCATGGATATCTTTCTCTTCTATCTCTTTTATGAGATTATGCTAATACCCATGTTTCTGCTGATAGGCGTCTGGGGCGGGTCTAACAGGGTGTATGCGGCAATAAAATTTGTCCTCTTCACACTCGCAGGAAGCGTCTTTATGTTAGTCGGCATAATCGTTCTTTACTTTAGCGGAGGAAAGACCTTTGATATATTAGCGCTCTCTAAGGTGTATTACCCTGTTGGGCTCCAGATGTGGCTTTTCCTTGCATTCGCTGCTGCATTTGCAGTTAAGGTGCCCATGTTTCCTGTTCATACATGGCTGCCTGATGCACACACAGAGGCTCCTACAGCAGGAAGCGTTATCCTTGCAGGCATACTGTTAAAGATGGGGGCTTATGGTTTCTTAAGATTTCTATTACCCATATTTCCTGATGCGACAAAGATATTCGTTGTCCCAATGATACTCCTTTCTGTTATTGCAATAATATACGGCGCTTATGTAACGCTTATGCAGAAGGATTTAAAGAGGCTGATTGCCTATTCCAGTGTAAGCCACATGGGTTTTGTTACACTCGGCATATTTACACTCAATCAGACAGGCGTGGTCGGCGGTATACTGCAGATGATAAATCATGGCATTGTAACAGGCGCGCTATTTATGTGTGTTGGAATCATCTATGAAAGGACGCATACGAGGATGATTGAAGATTACGGCGGTCTTTCAAGGTCTGTTCCAATATATGTTGTCTTCTTTACAATATTTACACTAGCTGCAAGCGGATTTCCGGGTCTGAATTCATTTATCGGTGAGTTTCTTATCATAAGCGGAACTTTTAAGGCAACAATGCTCTTCGGCGCCCTTTCTATTATGGGTGTAATACTCGGCATTACATATATGCTGTGGCTTTATTACAGGCTTGTCTGCGGCAGTGTCAATCCAAAGATAGAGCGCCATTTGCACGATATAGATTTAAGGGAAATCATTGCGCTTGCCCCGCTCGTGATTCTTATTGTTCTTATTGGTGTTCAGCCAAACCTGCTGACAAGCTATATGGATGTTTCTGTCCAGCATCTGCTTGAAAAGGTTAATGCAGGCGATGTCCAGCAAATAAAGATTGTAAGAATTTTTTTGGAGATTATTAGATGAACAATTTGCAATTTCAGCTTCCTGATTTAGGCCCGGCAATGCCAGAAATCCTTTTAGCAGGCCTTGCCATGATTATTTTATTGGCAGACCTTGTTATAAAAAGAAAAGAGACACTTGCCTTTCTGAGTATTATTGGCATCTTTGTTGCTGCCTTCTATGCATTGACAGCGCCATCTGGCGCTGCATTTGGAAATATGTTTATTTCAGACAGCTACAGCACATTTTTTAAGCTCATCTTTTTTTTGGCAGCCTTTCTTACAATATTGATATCTGTGAAGCATATTGCCATTGAGAAAATAAACCTTGGCGAATACTATGCCTTAATCCTCTTCTCTACGCTCGGGATGATGCTCATGGTCTCTACTAAAAACCTTATGGTTCTTTATCTCGGGCTTGAACTCATGTCGCTCAGCACCTATGTGCTCGCAGGATTTATAAGAACTGATGCTAAATCTAATGAGGCGGCATTAAAATATTTTATCTTAGGCGCCTTTTCATCTGCATTTTTACTTTATGGTATTTCTATGGTATACGGACTTACAGGGACAACAGACTTAAAGGCGATAACAGCTTATATAAATGAAAACGGCCTTGCTGGAAACAGGATGCTGCTGCTTTCTGTAATATTTTTTGTTGTTGCTTTTGGCTTTAAGATTGCAATTGCCCCGTTCCATATGTGGACGCCTGATGTTTACGAAGGCGCGCCAACAGCAATTACTGCATTTATGTCTGTTGGTCCAAAGGCAGCAGGCTTTGCAATAATCGGCAGGGTCTTCTACGAGGCATTTGGGACATTATATGTCTACTGGGGAAACATGCTTATACCATTAGCCCTTATTACTATAGTTATTGGAAATGTGGTTGCCCTTTCACAGACTAATATCAAGAGAATGCTTGCCTACTCATCAATAGCGCACAGCGGCTATGCCTTGCTCGGCATAATTGCAGGAACGCCTGATGGGCTTATGAGCACAATGAGTTATCTGATGATATATGCATTCATGAACATTGGCGCCTTCTCTG
>JAHFEP010000192.1:3662-5657 GCA_023248415.1 Nitrospirota bacterium | reverse complement strand
TACGAAAACATCTCAGGAGCCGTCAACAACAGCCTCACATCGTGAAAAGATACTTTAAGGAGCAACATGTTCAATATGCAGCTGCCTGAATGTAAACTATTTAATGCTCCCAGTAATAACTATTACTGGAGACAAGAACAGCCAACTCTAAGAGAAAGAAAAAGATTTTCAGGTGGAGAGTTCGCAGTATTAATAATTGGTGGTATCGTTTTGATTTTCGTGCTAATTATTACATTTATACCGCTAATACCAGAAAGCCGGGACCATGAGGTTTACAACAATCGTGGTGTGAGCTATGCAAAAGAAGGGCAATATGACGAGGCTATCTTAAATTATACGAAGGCTATTGAAATAAACCCAAGGTATGCTAATGCCTACTATAACCGAGGAAGCACTTATGATGATAAAGGCGAATACGATCTCGCTATATTAGATTATAATAAGGCCATTGAGATAGACCCCAAATTTGCTCTGGCTTACAACAATCGTGGGCTTGCCTATAGTGTCAAAGAGCAATTTAACCATGCTATCACTGATTACAATAAGGCCATTGAGATAGACCCCAAATTTGCTCTGGCCTACAACAATCGTGGAAGTGCCCATGATAAAAAGGGTGAATACGACCTTGCTATATATGATTATAATAAGGCTATTGAAATAGATCCAAATGATGCTAAAGCCTATTACAATCGTGGGCTTGCATACCGTCACAAAGGACAATATAACCTTGCCCTTTCTGATTACAATAAGGCCATAGAGATAAACCCAAAGTTTGCAGAGGCCTATACCAACCGTGGATTTTTATATGCCGACAGAAAACAGTATGACCTTGCTATCTCTGATTGTAATAAGGCTATTGAAATAAACCCGATGTTGGCCGAGGCCTATAATAATCGTGGACATGCTTATTTAAACTTACGCCTATATGACCGTGCAATTTCTGATTATAATAAAACCCTTGATATAAATCCAAGGTCGGCTGAGGCCTACAATAATCGTGGACTTGCCTATGGTTCCAAAGGGCTATACGATGAGGCTATCTTTGACCATAGTATGGCTATTGAGATAAATCCAAGTTTGGCTGAGGCCTACAATAATCGTGGACTTGCTTATTATTTCAAAGGAGAGTATAAAAAAGCATGGGAAGATGTGCGTAAGGCGCAAGGTTTGGGTTATAAAATTCATCCAGAATTCCTTAATGCCCTTCGCAAGGCTTCAGGGGAACAAGAATAGTTTCAATATGTAAAGTTTCTAATGGACCACGACCCCTTCGATTGGGAGATAGACGATTTCTTAATTATTGATTTTTAATTTCCTGGCATAATACTTAAAGATATAATCCTGTGGGTCGTCTCTGACTACGAGATAACATTGGGAAGGAAGATAAAGATTTTTTAGGCTTGCATTAACCCTTCTTAAACCGTATAATTTCAGCATGAAACAGCAGGATATAATCAATATTTTAAAATCACAGATTAAGCATGCCTCAATACCATCAGGGATTGAGGCGATTTATCTTTATGGCTCTGCTGTCAAGGGCAGGCTCAGGAAGGATAGTGATATAGATATTGCAATACTTACATCTTATGATGTTGAGGACTCGGAAGGATTAGAATTGATATCAAAGGCAGAGGCTATTTTTACATTACTTTTAAAAAAGATTGGCATTCAATTGGAGATAAGCATCTTTGACCTGAGGGGTAAATACGCCTCTGTTCAACTCCAGTATAAGGTAATTACAGAGGGGATAGCCTTATACACAAAGGATGTTTCTCAGAGGCTTGAATTTGAAAATGCTATTAAAAGGGAATACTTTGACTTTGAACCTTATCTAAAATCTTTAAGGAAAAGAAAATATGGAGATATACTACAGAAAGTTTGAGTTGATTGATGATTGCTTAAAGAGGCTTGAAAAGATAAAGAAGCCTAATTCCAATATCGACAAATATAGAAGGTCATGGAAAGATAAGGATTCAACTGAGCGAAACCTTCAGA
>JAHFEP010000192.1:0-3562 GCA_023248415.1 Nitrospirota bacterium | reverse complement strand
GATAAAGAGATAATTACCTAAAATGCTACCCCACAACCATTTCATAATAGAGGCAGCTAATAAATTGCCCTGTAAGCATAAGCTTGGGTAGGCTTTAATTAGCGACATTATCCATTGCTTCTCCAAAATTTGCCTATATTGTGCTAAAATGTATTTATTTTGCGACACATCTAAATTTTAATCTAAGAGCTTCATAAAAAATATCCTTATTTTACAAATAGTTATTTATATTCAGCCGTTAACCTTATCTCTGGCAAACATCTTGCAATCTTATAATGAGTATCAAATAACGGATGATTAAAGTTATTCTTACAATTTTAGCAGTTTTTCATTTTTTCTTAATAAATACTTTTACATTTGCCGAGACAGATACTAACCTTCGCATAAAGTGGAAGACAGAGATTGGAAATGAGACATATGCAAAATCCATTACTCAAGACAATAGAGTTAACTATATTCAGGCATACAATGGATTTTTGTATTCGCTTGATTCAAGGGGCAGGAAGATATGGCGTATTAAGACTGACCTTTATGATAATGTCTTTATCAGATTTAACAACGTTGTATACACGGGTACAAGGGATGGTTATCTTCTTGCATTAAGGGAAGGTGATGGAAAAGAACTATGGCGATATAAGACCAACGGCTCAATTAATTCTCCGCCGTCAATATCAGATGGCGCAATCTATTTTGGTTCAGCAGACGGGATTATGTATGCCCTGCATGTAGAAACAGGTATAAAGAGGTGGGTGTATAAGACAGAGAGAGGGATTTCATCATCCCCTTTAATCAGTGAAGAAAAGCTGCTTTATTTTGGTTCCAAGGATGGATATTTTTATGCCCTGAATTCAGAGAACAGCAGCCTTTTATGGAGGTTTAAGGCAGATGGGGGGATTTCAGCCTCTTCTATTATTGATGGAGATACAGCCTATCTTAATGCAAGGGATGAGAGGCTGTATGCCTTAAACAGATTTACAGGTGAATTGAAGTGGCAGTTTAATATTGGCAGTAATTCTAATTCTTTGCCTGTAGTATATAAGGATATTGTAAGCATAATCTCAGACGACGGTATTTTATACGGAATTGATAAAGACACAGGCACTGAAAGATGGAGGATAAAAATAGAAAAGGGACTAAATATAAATCTGACATCCTCTGAAGGAGTTGTATATACAGGCACAGACGACCTCTATGCAGTAGATATTTCCAATGGAAAGGTTTTGTGGAGATTTAATGATAAGGCTAAGGAGTTATATCAGATGGAGCTTCTGAGATTGAAGGTAGAAGGGGAAAAGAGATTAACAGAGGATGAGAAGAGGGTGCTTCGGTTGAGGGATTATTTTCCTATTGATGGAAAAATGAGCTCGTCGCCAATAATTGAAGGCGATGATATTATTTTTGCAACAGACAAGGGTTACATATATTTAGTTAATAGAATTACAGGTGGAATAAAGTGGAGATTTAAGGCAGGTGTAAGCAGCTATCTTGCGCCGATTGCAGATAATAATTTTGTTTATGCAGCAGGCGATGACAATTATCTTTATGCGTTTAATATAGTTTCAGGCAGGACAAAATGGAAAGAAGGCATATACGGTGAGATTGAAAGAATAGGGCTCGGCAGAAAGGCCATTTATATTATTGATACTAACAAAAGGCTTTACAGCATCAGTAAGGAGAGCGGAAGAATAGATTGGTCATACAGGCTGGATGGAAATGTAAACGACCTTGCCGTTGTTCAGCTCGCTGACAGAGAGGCAATTGTTTTACAGATTGATAATAAAAAGATATACGCGCTTTTTGATAATGGAACAGAAAGGCTTTCTGATATAAATATTCCAGCCCCTTTTTCATCTCACATGGCAGTTGATAACCTGTCTGCCGAACAGGCAGGTCAGATGTTATTTTTTGGCTCCGAAGACGGCTATCTATACGGCCTTGAGCTAATTGCAAATGAAAAAAGATTCTCTGTTAAATGGCAGGTTCAATTAGAAAAGAGGCTCACAACTGCGCCGGCAATATTTAATGACATAATATATACTGCTTCTGCAGATGGCGGGATATTTGGTGTGGAAAAAGCAACAGGTGTATTGAAATGGAGACATAAGCTTAAGGGCGCTATAAAGCCGTATCTTGCAATAAGTGACAGTACTATCTTTATTATTGCAAATGAGCAGACTGTTTATGCAATAGATATTTCATCAAATAAGACCGTCTGGAGATTTGATGCAAAAGGGAGAATCAATGGCCTGCCTGTTATCTATGATAAAGGTATTTTCATCGGCACTGATGCCGGGGTTATATACGATATTGACAAGAAGGATGGTTTTGTGCAGAGGGAATTTAAGATTGAGGACGGTATTATGTCTCAGCCTATTTTAGAAAACAGCGTCTTATTCTGCATCTCAAAAGAGGGTAATCTTTATGCTATTTCTACAAGATGGCAATAGAAAAAAGGAGGAAGAAATGGGATTAAAGAAAATATTTTTTGTAGTCATTCTCTTTATCATAGCAGCAGGGTGTGCGACAAAGATTTCAGGGACAGTACAGCTTCTTGATGAAAATGGGATGCTATTAAAGGCTGAAAATCCTGCTGGCACAGTTGTTAATATGATGAACCTTTCAGCGCCAATTGGAAAAGCCAATTACTCAACAGAGGCGAATGACAAAGGAATGTTTGAGAGGAAAGAGCTTGAACCGGGTGAGTATAAGGTGGAGGCAACAAGGCTCGGCTTTGCAACAGAGACGCAAGGCGCCAAGCTCGGGAAATTCAGCCATAAGAAATTTGATTTCAAGCTAAAAAAGATACCAGAAGGAAAGAGGAAGAGTATTAAGGAAGGCAATAAGGATGAGGAGAAGATTATTAATCCGGGGGAGGTGAACATACAGCCGCCGTCAATGTAGAATAGACAGCATACAGAAGTCAGAATACAGAAGGCAGAAGCAGGGAGAAATGTTGGTTGAATTTTTTACAAGGTTTTTGGTTTTAATTATATTTTTCATCTTGCAGATATCTATAAGTTGCAGCCTGACAGAAGAGATAGAAGTGAAATTGTTTATTGAAAGCAGAGACGAGAAAGGAGATATTGTGTCTGATGTAAAAATATTGGTGAATGGTATGGAAAAGGGCACAACAGATAAAAAAGGCCAGTTTAGCGGGACAATTAAAACAAAGGTTGGAAAGGATATAATCTTAAGGGCGGTAATGGGCAGGAAGGAATGGGAGACCGTGTTTAAGATTTATCCTAAGATTAATAATATTAAAAAGGGCAAAGCAGATAGAAGCGGTTTTGAAGGTGAGATAAGGCTGGAGGAAGAGTTATCTGCTATTGCAGAGGGTCCGCAGAAAGGTGAATATAGATTTATTGCAATACTTACAACAGAATGATTAAGGAGGGATGATATTATGAGACAATATAAATTTTTGATGTTTTTTGTTCTCATCCTTTTTGCAGCAGCTTCATGTTCAAAAGGCAGTAAGATAGACATTGCAGTTGATGCAAGGTCAGCGCCTGACGGCAAGCCTGTTTCTCAGGCAAAGGTGATTGTAGACGGCAAAGAGGAA
>JAHFEP010000048.1 GCA_023248415.1 Nitrospirota bacterium | reverse complement strand
GGATAAAGGATAAAGCCCCTTTCCTTTTTTGAATAGTCAGGTGTATAGCCAACTATGGATTCATTGTCAGAAAAGGTCACCTCAACCCGTTTTCCAAAACCGCTCCTCTCCTTATCCTTTCTCTCATTATATTCCTTGTTGCCGTTTAAGTCTCTTACAAAGAAGATTGCCTTGATATCAGCAACACCAATATCATTTTCGCCCTTTGTATGGTTCTTGTTTTTTTTGTCTATTTCAACAAATGTAAAATTGTCTCTGTAGAATGCAAACCTTTTCAGATAACCTTTTTTAATACTCCCGTCCTTAAAATGGACAACAACCGGGTTTGATAACATTTTTTCCTCCTTTTAAAGGTTGATAAAATGTGTGGTAACCTCGCATATTGTATGTTATCGTAGTTTATACTACTATATATTGATATTGTCAATGGGAAAAGTTAAGCAGGCGATATTTTTTATATTAATTTAGAATTAGTTTTGCCTTGACACCTAAAGAGGCATTGGGCTAATATTATTTGTTCAATTTATTGAAGGGGTGATTTTATGAAGATTGCAGTGGGCTCTGACCATGCAGGTTATGAATTAAAAGAAAAGATTGAGGCATATCTAAAAGAGAAGGGAAGGGATATAGAAGACTACGGGACAAACGGCAATGACTCTGTTGACTATCCTGATTTTGCAGTTGCAGTTGCAGAGTCTGTTTCAAAAGGCAGGATGGACAGGGGGATTCTCATCTGTGGGACAGGCATTGGAATGTCTATTGCTGCAAACAAGTTCCCTCATGTCCGCGCAGCGCTCTGTTACGATGTATATTCAGCAGAGATGAGCAGGAAGCATAATAATGCAAATATACTTGTCTTGGCTGGAAGGGTGCTTGACAGCGCGGTTGCATTAAAGATGGTTGATGCATGGCTAAGCACAGAGTTTGAAGGCGGCAGACACAAGAATCGTCTTGACAAGATAAGCGAAATAGAAAAGAAATTCATGAAAGGAGCAAAGCAGGAATAATGTCTTTTTTAAAAAAGGTGGACCCGGCGGTCTATAAGGCAATAAAGGATGAGGAGAAACGCGAGAAGGAAAAGATAATACTCATTGCATCTGAAAATTATACAAGCAGGGCAGTGCTTGAGGCTCAGGGCTCTCTGATGACAAACAAATATGCAGAGGGTTATCCAAGAAGGCGATACTACGGCGGCTGTGAGTTTGTGGATGTTGTTGAGGAGCTTGCCATTGCGCGTGCAGAGAAATTATTTGGCGCAGAGCATGTTAATGTTCAGCCGCATTCAGGCTCGCAGGCAAACATGGCTGTTTATTTTTCTGTGTTAAAGCCTGGTGATACTATAATGGGCATGAATCTTTCCCATGGCGGACACCTTACGCATGGAAGCCCTGTCTCATTTTCAGGGATGCTTTACAATACCGTTTTTTACGGTGTGCACAAAGAGACAGGCATGATTGATTACAATGAGGTAGAAGATATTGCTTTAAGACACAAGCCAAAGATGCTCATTGTTGGCGCAAGCGCATATTCAAGGTTCTTAGATTTTAAAAGATTCAGGGAGATTGCTGATAAGACTGGTTCTTTTCTTATGGTTGATATTGCGCATATTGCAGGCCTGATTGCAGCAGGTGTACATCCAAGCCCTGTGCCTTATGCAGACTTTGTTACATCAACAACACACAAAACCCTCAGAGGCCCAAGAGGCGGCATGATCATGTGCAGAGAGAAATTTGCAAGGGCAGTTGATAAGGCCATATTCCCTGGTATTCAGGGCGGGCCATTGATGCATATAATTGCAGCAAAGGCAGTTGCCTTTAAAGAGGCAATGAAAAATGAGTTTAAAACATATCAAAAACAGGTTGTTAAAAATGCAAGGTCTCTTGCATCAGAACTGCAAAAAAAGGGATTTAAAATCGTTTCAGACGGCACAGATACACATCTTATGCTCGTTGACCTGACAAACAAAGGTGTAACTGGCAAAGAGGCAGCGATTGCATTAGATGATGCAGGGATTACTGTTAATCATAATTCCATCCCTTATGATGAAAGGCCGCCGATTATCACAAGCGGGATTCGTCTCGGCACGCCAATTGTAACAACACGGGGCATGAAGGAAAAGGAGATGAAGGCTGTAGCAGGGATGATTGCCGCAGTTATAGAAAACATAAATGATAAAAAAATAAAAAAGGATGTAGCTGCTGAAGCAAAGAGGCTTGCCTTAAGGTTCACAAAGGTATAAATAAATTTTATAGGTCTATTATGTGTTAATTTTTACTTGACCTTTATTATCTAATATTGTATACAGTATACACTTTAAATGGAGTTAAATAGTGAAATGCCCTTTCTGTGGTCACTTAGAAGACAAGGTAGTTGATTCAAGATCAAGCAAAGAGGGCGATGCTATTCGCAGGCGCCGCGAGTGTTTGAAGTGCGAGGCGCGGTTTACAACATACGAGAGGGTTGAAGAGGTTCTGCCACTTGTTGTAAAAAAGGACGGCAGACGAGAGCCCTTTGACAGGCAGAAGATATTACAGGGCTTATTAAAGGCCTGCGAAAAGAGGCCTGTAGGCATAGTAGCCTTAGAAGATGTTGTAAGCAAAATAGAAAAGAAGCTGCAGGAGAGCGGTGAAAAAGAGATAGCAAGCTCTGTTATTGGTGAAGAGGTCATGCATGCGCTGCATAAGCTTGACCAGGTAGCCTATGTAAGGTTTGCATCAGTATACAGGGAGTTTAAGGATATCAACGAATTTATGGAAGAACTCAGAGAGCTTTTAAAGGAAGAAAGAAAGGAAAAGGATAAATAAGGTGATGGAAGGATTTAAAGGGGGAATCCATCCCAATTATTCAAAAGAAAAGACAGAGCGCCTGCCAGTAATTGATGCGAAGCTGCCAAAGCGGGTAGTAATACCAATCTCACAGCATATCGGCGCGCCTTGTGAGCCGATAGTAAAGATTGGGGATACTGTAAAGAAGGGCCAGAAGATCGGCGAGGCAAAGGGGTATGTCTCTGCGCCGGTGCACAGTTCCATATCAGGCAAGGTAACTGCTATTGGCATGTTTCCGCATCCATCCGGCAGGGATGCCTTATCAATAGTAATTGAATCAGACGGCGCAGATGAGTGGGTTGCTGGATTAACAGAAAGATCCGACTATTTAAAACTCCCGCCTGATGAATTAAAGAAGATTATCAATAATGCCGGTGTTGTCGGCTTAGGCGGCGCCACCTTCCCAACACATGTAAAACTGTCTCCGCCCCCTGAAAAAAAGATCCGCGCAGTAATATTAAATGGCGCTGAATGCGAGCCGTATTTAACAGCAGACCACCGTCTGATGGTTGAAAGGCCTGAGGAAATTGTTGAGGGCCTCCGCATAATACTAAAACTCCTGAATGTCCAGTATGGTTATATTGGTGTTGAAACTAATAAATCAGATGCCATTTCAAGGCTTACAGAGATTGTCTCTAAGATACCAAAAGAGAAAACAGCAGAGACCTATGTGGAGCGCTCTGGCATTGAGTGGACAAAGGATGTTGAAACAGGGCCAAATATACGTGTAATAGGTTTAGAGGTAAAATATCCGCAGGGTGCAGAAAAGCAGCTTATCAAAGCCACATTAAACAGGGAGGTTCCGTCAGGCGGCCTTCCAATGGATGTTGGCGTTGTTGTCCAGAATGTTGGGACTGCATCTGCTATATACAATGCTGTGCGTTTTGGCAGGCCATTGATTGACAGGATAACAACTGTTACAGGAGCAGTTACATATCCAAAAAATTTTCGTGTAAGAATCGGGACATTGGTGTCAGAGTTGATTGAGGAGTGCGGCGGTTTTTCAGAAGAGCCCGGAAAGGTAATCATGGGCGGCCCGATGATGGGCATGGGCCAGCATACGCTCAATGTGCCTATTATAAAAGGCTCGTCAGGCTTACTTGTTCTGCCAAAGACAGCGGCAGGTCAGCGAGAGTTTTATGATTGTATACGCTGCGGTGCGTGCGTACGGGTCTGTCCAATGGGTCTTTTGCCGAATATGCTTAGTATATACGGTGAGCTAAGGCTTGTTGATGCAAGCGTAGAATTCAAACCAATGGACTGCATAGAGTGCGGGTGCTGCTCCTATGTGTGCCCGTCAAAGAGGCCTATAGTCCATTTTATAAGATATATGAAAAATGAGCTTGCAATAAAGAAGACAAAGGGAAAACAAAAGAAAGAGGCAGTAAAGGGATAATGGAAAAGCTTGAAGAATTAAAATTAGTGGTGTCCTCTTCTCCCCATGTCAAAAGCGATGAGACCATAGAAAAGATAATGTATACAGTAATCCTTGCCCTGCTCCCGGCAGCAGGCGCAGGGATATACTTCTTTGGCATTAATGCTGTGACAATTATTTTGCTGTCAATCATCACAGCCGTTGCCTGTGAAGCGCTGATGCAAAAGGCAATGGGAAGGAAAATCGCAATCAAGGACGGAAGCGCTGTGTTGACAGGCCTTCTCCTTGCAATGAATCTCCCGTCAAATGCGCCTTGGTGGCTTGTAGTAATCGGTTCTGGATTTGCCATTATTATAGGCAAGCAGATATTTGGCGGACTCGGTTTTAATATCTTTAATCCTGCTTTAGCAGCAAGGGTCTTTTTGCTTATCTCATGGCCTGTGCAGATGACAACATGGCCAAAGCCTGCAACGTTATTTTCAAAGGCTTCAGTTGATGCCGTTACTGGTGCAACACCGCTTGGACTTTTAAAATCAGAGCTTTTATTAAAGAATAATATCGGCGAGGCAGCAAATATCAGCGTAGTTGATATGATTATCGGAAATATAGGAGGAAGCCTCGGCGAGGTCTCTGCTATATTATTGGTGCTTGGCGGTATATTCCTTATTTATCGGGGATACATATCATGGCATATACCTGCCTCATTTATCGGCACAGTAATAATAATAAGTGCAATATTCTGGTTCATTGACCCTGCAAGATATGCAAGCCCCCTGTTTCATGCTCTAACAGGCGGACTAATGCTTGGCGCATTTTTTATGGCAACCGATTATGTTACATCACCCATAACACCAAAGGGCATGCTCATCTTCGGCTTTGGATGCGGATTTATAACCATATTAATCAGGCTCTTTGGCACATATCCAGAGGGTGTTTCATTTGCCATTATGCTAATGAACTTGGTAACACCTTTGATTGATAAATATGTAAGACCAAGTCTCTTTGGGGAGGTTAAGAAGGTTGCTTAATATTGCAAAAGACGCCCTGAAGATGGGTCTTGTACTTCTTGTTATATGCGTAATTGCAGCAGGCGCACTTGCATATGTTTACAGCGTAACGCAGGTGATCATAGATAAAAATGAGCTGGAGGCGGAAAAAAAGAAGCGGCAGGATGTCCTCACGGCAGCAGTAAGGTTTGAAGAAAAGGATGTAGAAGGCAAAAAATATGTTACTGGATATGATACAGAAAACAAGATTGTTGGCAGCATATATAAGACTGCCCCAAAGGGCTATTCAGGACCAATAAAGATTACAGTCGGCGTTGCGCCTGATAATAGTGTAACAGCAGTAGTCATTACAAAGCTTGACCAGACCGAGACACCAGGTTTGGGAACAAATGTCACTAAGCCAAAATTCCTTGGCCAGTTTAAGGGTAAGAAAGGGAACGAGCTGAAACTGAAAAAGGACAGTGGCACAATAGATGCCATTACAGCAGCCACAATATCATCAAGAGCAGTCTCAAATGGCATCAAGAACGGCTGGGAGCAGTATATTAAAGATATGGGTGAAAAAAAATGAACAGGTGGCAGGTTTTTACAAATGGAATATTAAAGGAGAACCCTGTACTGATATTGGTAATCGGGCTCTGCCCGACATTAGCAGTATCCGGCTCTGCAAATGATGCCTTTGGCATGGGTCTTGCTGCAACATTTGTTTTGATTGCATCAAATATTCTTATTTCTGCTGTGCGTAAATGGACACCAGACCAGATAAGGATACCAATCTTTATTATTATCATCTCCACCTTTGTTACAATAGTAGATTACACAATGCATGCGGCAGACCCTGTGCTTTATGCAAATCTTGGCGTCTTTGTCCCGTTAATTGTTGTCAACTGTATCATCCTTGGCCGCGCAGAGGCATTTGCATATAAAAATGATGTGTTCTCTTCTATTCTTGATGGGATTGGAATGGGTATAGGTTTTACACTTACAGTAACTACACTCGGGGCTGTCAGAGAAATTATTGGAAACGGTACGGTTACGCTCCTTAATTATGAATTGTTAAATTTAGGCGAGGGCTTTAAACCGGCGTTGATATTTATCTTGCCGCCCGGCGCCTTTTTAGTAATGGGATTTTTAATGGCATTTAACAGGCTGTTGATAAAGAGAAAGGGGTAAGGGATAAAATGATCAGTAATGACATGACTTGGTATATGATAATTCTTAGCGCCCTGCTGATTAATAATATTGTCCTCATCCGCTTCCTTGCACTCTGCTCATTCTTTGGCGTGTCAAATAAGCTTGAGACATCTATTGGAATGGGAATGGCTGTTATATTTGTAATGGCAATAGCCTCGTCAGCAAGCTGGATTTTATGGACATATCTGCTGCTTCCATTGAAGCTGGAATTTTTAAGGACCGCAACCTTTATTTTGGTTATTGCAGCGCTTGTCCAGCTTATTGAGATGTATCTCAGAAAGGCCATGCCAGCGCTTTATCAGGCAATGGGTATTTACCTTCCGCTTATAACAACCAACTGCGCTGTCCTTGCAGTAGCTTTGCTTATAATAGATTATAACCTCGGTTTTCTTAATTCGCTGATATATACAATAGCAGTAGCTGTTGGTTATACCTTGGCAATTATACTCTTTGCAGGTATCAGGGAAAGGATTAATATTGCGCCGATACCAGAATTTTTAAAGGGTTATCCGATTATTTTTATAACCGCAAGCCTGATGTCCATGGCATTTCTTGGATTCAGCCATCTGTTTGGGTTATAATAAAGATATTATCCTCTCTCTTGGTGGAGAAGGTTTAGATATTATCCCCCTCTCCCTTAATGGGAGAGGGTTGGGGTGAGGGTGAAGTTAAATGCTAACAGAAGCAATAATCAGTTTAGGCACAATAGGCTTCGCATTAGGCGCAGGGTTATCATTAGCAGCAAAAAAGCTTGCTGTTGAAATAGACCCAAAAGAGGCAGCGGCAGTAGCAGCGCTCCCTGGCGCTAATTGCGGCGCATGCGGCTATCCGGGATGCAGCGGCTTTGCTGCTGCTGTTGCGCGTGGAGAGGCGCCGGTAAATGCATGTGTTGTTGGCGGCGAGGCTGTAGTAAAGCAGCTTGCTGCTATAATGGGCGTTGAGGCATCTGCAAACGAGAAAAAGGTTGCTGTAATATTCTGCGCCGGTGGAAATGCAGAGGCAAAGAAGAAATTTGAATATTACGGCGCTCAGGACTGCAGGGCGGCAATATTGGTTGCAGGCGGAAACAAGAGCTGTCCGAACTCGTGTCTCGGCCTTGCATCATGTGTTAAGGTATGCCCATTTGACGCAATGGAGATGAATGAAAACGGCCTGCCTGTTGTATTTGAGGATAAATGCACTGGATGCGGAAAGTGCGTTGAGGAATGCCCAAAACTGATTATAAGCCTTATCCCTATTTCCAAAAAGGTGCATATCAGATGCAGCTCAAGGGACAAGGGCGCTGTTGTAAAAAAATACTGCGGTGTCGGCTGTATTGCCTGCGGAAGCTGCGTTAAGGTCTGTCCATTTGACGCAATTACACTTGTTGATAATCTTGCGCAAATAAATTATGACAAGTGCACTAATTGCGGCCTCTGTGTTCGTGTGTGCCCAACGCATACCATTCAGGACTACATGAAGGAAAGATTTAAGGCATTTATAAAAGAGGGCTGCAATGGCTGCACCCTATGCGCAAAGGTCTGTCCTGTTGATGCCATATCCGGAAATCCAAAAGAACCGCATGTGGTTGACCCTGCAAAGTGCATAGGCTGTATGATGTGCATACCAAAATGCCCCAAGAAGGTAATTGAGCTTGCTGTGTCTGCGGAACTGCTCGTTGCTATGAAATAAACGGCGGTGTGGTATTCTGCTCGTCCTGATAACTCTCCTTCATCCAGCTTGTAAGGAGTATAAAGTTCCTTAACGGAGTAAAGTCATCAAGCGATATCTTTGTAAAGCTCACCCCATGACGTATCCCGTCCTTGTCAGAACCCTTTTGTGACTCTGTCCAGACAACTGTTGCCTCTGCATTTATGGCTACAAGCTCATCTGATGACGGCAGGAAACTCTTTGGTATGTAGATTTTTAAGGAAAGATTTGTTGAAAGGGAGAGTAATTCAGGCAATAGCAGCATAAGGCCGCCTTCTCCAATGGTCTCTGCCTTTGCCTTTTTGAATTTCTGATTCTTTGAGTCTTTTTGCTTATACTCAATAGGAAAGGATATGTCCTCAATTCTTAAAAATCTTCTTGCCTGAATGCCTGTTTTCTCATTTTTGCTCATAGTTCTCTCCTTGTAGAGTAAATAAATTTTATATTAGAACAGGCTTAATGTCAAGAAAAAGCTAAAAATGGCTTGTTTAATAATTCCCACGCTGTTAAAATTTAGAAAAAGGGTTCTGGTGCGAGGTTATGATAAAAAATAGATTTGCTGTTGTTGCTGTTGCAAGGGATATCAATAAGTTCTTTCACTATTCTATACCTGAGCATCTGTCAGATGGGATTACAGAGGGCATACGCGTTCTTGTGCCTTTTGGCAAAAGCAGGATAGAGGGCTATGTAACAGGATTTACCGAAAATGCTGATGTAAAAGATGTGAAGGATATTATCTCTCTTCTTGATGACACGTCAGTCCTTTCAAAAGAGATGCTACAGCTTGCAAAATGGATTGCTGAGTATTATCTTTCTTCTATCGGCATGGTGATAAGGATGATGCTGCCAGCAGGTTTGGGTGTAAGTGAGCAGCGGTATCTGAGGATTATCAACAATCCTGATGACCTTTCTGCTGCCCCGCTTCAGGAGCAGATTGTAGATTTTATAAAAGAGAAAAAAGAGGCGCGGCTTGAGACACTAATAAAAAAACTAAACAAACCTGGCGTATATTCTGCAATTGATGCGCTAAAGCGAAAAGGAATAATTGAGGAATACTTTAAGGAAGTTAAAAAGGGCAATCTGAAAAAGGAGATTTATTATAAGGCTGTAGACAATTCTACCGAGGATATCAAGTCAGTCAGCCAGCAAAATGCATTGAAATTGATAATTGAGAAGGGTGAATCGTTGTTATCTGAGCTGAAGATAAGGGGTGTCAGTTTAAGCGCCCTGCACGCTCTTTATAAGAAAGGTCTGATTGAAAGGATTGAAAAAGAGGTCACAAAAGACCCTTTTTGCATATTAGATATTCCACAGGAGCAGGCGCTGCCTGTTCTTTCAGATGCGCAGGATGCAGCAGTAAAAAATATTAAGAAGGGCATTGAATCAGGCGGATTTGCACCATATCTCCTTCACGGGGTTACGGGGAGCGGCAAGACAGAGGTATATCTAAGGACAATTGCATTAATAAAGGAGAAGGGTCAAGACACAATCGTGCTTGTGCCTGAGATTGCCCTGACACCTCAATTGGTAATGCGGTTTATGGCGAGATTTGGTGATAAGATTGCTATTCTCCATAGCAAGCTCACACCAGCAGAGAGGTTTGATGCATGGAAGAGAATAAAAAATGGTTCTGCAGATATTGCCATTGGCGCCCGCTCTGCGATTTTTGCGCCATTTAAAAACCTTGGCTTGATTGTTGTTGATGAGGAACATGACCCTTTGTATAAGCAGGAGGACGGTGTAAGGTATAATGCAAGAGATTTAGCCCTTGTCCGAGGCAAAATAAACAATGCTGTTGTTATACTTGGAACAGCAACGGCTGCTATTGAAACCTATCACAATGCTAAGACAGGAAAATACAATTATATTGCTTTGCCTGAGAGGATAGATAAACGGCCCCTGCCCACAATAGAGATTGTTGACCTTAAAAAGAATAAGGCATCCATTTTCTCCGACAAATTGATAAATGCAATCTCTGAGCGTATAAAAAAGAAGGAGCAGACAATCCTGTTTTTAAACAGGCGGGGTTTTGCGCCTGTTTTATTATGCAGGGATTGCGGGTTTAATCTTCAATGCCCAAATTGCGCTATCTCGCTTACATATCATAAATCAAATGAAAGGATGAAATGCCACTATTGCGATTTTGAAATTGCGCCGCCTGATAACTGCCCATCCTGCAAAGGCTCAAGCATTGAGTTTATTGGTCTTGGCACGCAAAGGATTGAAGAAGAGATTAAAAGATTATTCCCAGAGGCGCGGATTGCACGGATGGACAGGGATACAACAGGAAAAAAGATGGCGCACTATGAGATTGTAAAAGCCGTGATAGATGAGGACATTGATATACTCATTGGAACACAGATGGTAGCAAAGGGCCATGAC
This sequence comes from Nitrospirota bacterium, assembly GCA_023248415.1. Classification (GTDB taxonomy): domain Bacteria; phylum Nitrospirota; class CAKKRA01; order 9FT-COMBO-42-15; family 9FT-COMBO-42-15; genus 9FT-COMBO-42-15. Next base: position 5,459 of record JAHFEP010000048.1, on the reverse strand, counting down.
TTTCCTAAGGTAACCCTTGTCGGCGTGCTCCTTGCTGAGGCAGGTTTATTCTATCCTGATTTCCGCTCTGCAGAGCGGACATTCCAGATTATTACACAGGTCTCAGGCCGTGCTGGCAGAGGACATCTAAGAGGCGAGGTAATCCTTCAGACATATAATTTACAGCACTACACAATCAATTATGCAATTAAACATGACTACGAAGGCTTCTTTGATAAAGAAGTCTCTTTCAGAAAGGAGCTCAATTATCCGCCATTTTCCCGATTGACCTCTGTTTTGCTAAAAGGTAATGACGCAAAAAGGGTTCAAAAGACGATTCATGGACTTTCATTGATTTTAAACCAGATGATAAAAGGTAAAGGGATTGACCTGCTTGGCCCTGTGCCTGCGCCTGTTTCAAAAATAAGGGGAAAGCACAGAGAGGTCATGCTGATTAAGGCTAAGGAAACAGGTTTAATCAGAAAGACGTTGATTGCTGCCATTGAGAAATTAAAAACAGAGACATCCCTTTCAGGCATTGATATAGAGATTGATATTGACCCACAATCTTCTATATAAAATGTAACATTCTAATATGTTGATATAATTAATAAATATACCGCTTATTTAGGCCAATTCATTAAGTTACTTGACAATAATAGACTCAAATAATATACTAATATCATTAATAATACCTAATATTAATTTATAGAGGAGGTGTTGTTATGAGTATTATAAAATGGGATCCCTTCAGGGATCTGCTCTCTCTACAGGAGAGGATGAACAAACTCTTTGAGGAGTCGCTTTTACAGACTGGGAAGGAAAGGCAGGATTTAATGGTTGGGGGCTGGTCGCCTGCTGTTGATGTGATGGAGAGCAATGACGAAATTGTGTTAAAGGCAGAGCTTCCCGGAATTGATTTAAAGGATGTAGAGGTTTTAATCAAGGACAATGTGCTTACGCTTCGCGGTGAAAGGAGATTTGAAAAAGAAGAGGAGAAAGAGAATTACCATCGCATTGAAAGGACATACGGTACATTCCAGAGATTTTTTACCCTGCCTGCTTCTGTAGAGCAGGACAAAATCAAGGCAAAGATGAAGGACGGTGTATTAGAGGTAAGGATACCAAAGGCAAAAGAGGAAAAGTCTAAGAAGATAGAGATTGAGGTAAAATAAGACAAAATGGCAAAGGATTATTACAATACATTAGGAGTTAAGAAGGGTGCGAGCACTGATGAGATAAAAAAGTCCTTCAGAAAACTCGCACGCAAATATCACCCTGATGTAAATCCTAATGATAAGACTGCTGAGCAGAAATTTAAAGAAATAAACGAGGCTTATGAGATATTAGGCGACACTAAGAAGAAGGAGCAATATGACCAGTTTGGCTCAGCAGCATTTGAGCAGCAGCACGCCGGTGGCCCGAGTGCAGAGGAGTTTGCAAGGACATTCAGGGGGACAGGTGCAGACTTTTTTGAGACCTTTGACATTGGAAGCATCTTTGGCGACATATTCGGCAGGAGGCCTCCTCCTGAAAGAGGTCCAATAAGGGGCGAGGATATTACCTATGCAATGGATATTGATTTAGAGGGCGCGCTCTACGGGACAACAGCTAATATTGCCTTAAGGCACGAGGCGCCATGCTCTGCTTGCAGAGGAACAGGCAGTCAGTTAGGCACGAGTCCGCAAACATGCCCAAGCTGTAAGGGCAGCGGAATGACCGCTGCTGTAAAGGCAAATATCAGATTCTCACAGACATGTCCGCAGTGCAGCGGTAGGGGAAAGATTAATCTTAACCCCTGCAGGACATGCGCAGGCAAAGGGAATGTGTTAAAGGATGAGACCATTGCAGTAAAGATACCAAGAGGCGTTGACACAGGCTCAAAGGTGCGTGTTGCAGGCAAAGGAGAGGCAGGGATAAACGGCGGGCCGCCTGGTGATTTGTATATTATTACAAGGGTAAGGCCGCACCATTTTTTTGAAAGAAGGGGAGACAATCTTTATTCAGATATTCCAATCAGCTTTGCAGAGGCTGCGCTTGGGGCAAAGATTGAAGTGCCGACAGTTGATGGTGTTGTTGCTTTAACCATTCCCACAGGCACACAGAATGGCCAGCAGTTCAGGCTAAAAGGCAAGGGCGTGCCTCATTTGACAGGCGGCGGCGCAGGAGACCACTATGTAACTGTAAAAATATCTGTGCCAAAACATATTGATGAAAAGGCAAGGCAGCTTATAAAAGATTTAGGAAAAATCAGCAAGGAGAACCCAAGGGCTGATATAACCTTTAAAGGGTTCAGGAAGAGATAAAAATGAACAAGAAGGACAGGCCGTTATATCAAATAAGCATTGTTGCAGAGATGCTCGGCATACATCCCCAGACAATACGGCTTTATGAGAGAGAGGGTTTTATAAAGCCAAAAAGGCGCATGGGAAATGTAAGGCTATTTTCTCAGGATGATGTTGAGCGTATTGAGATGATTCTGCGACTCACCAGAGACCTTGGGATAAATCTTGCAGGCGTTGAGGTTATTTTTGGCATGCGGGAGAAGATGGAGCAGATGCAAAAACAGATGGAAGAGATGATGAAGAAAATGATGGAGCAGGTTAAACAGGAATTTCAAAAAGAGCTTATAGAAAGAGAAAAAGAGCTTAAATATCCATTGGTAAAATCCGGCAGGATAATCAAGATAAAAATAGACAAGGGATAGATAGTTCGGAGGATAAGTCAGATGATCCGTTTTGACAGGCTAACATTAAAGGCGCAGGAGGGATTGCAGAAGGCACAGGGGATTGCTGAAAGGCACAGCCATCAGCAGGTGGATGTGGAGCACCTTTTCTCTGCATTATTAGAGCAGGAAGAGGGCGTTATTATCCCTCTTCTTAAAAAACTCGGCGCTGACCCAAAAAAGATTAAAGATGAACTTGAGGATGCCTTAAGCAAAATCCCTCAGGTAACTGGTGGAGCCGTTGGACAGATTTATATCTCCCCAAGCCTTGATAAACTCTTTTCCCGTGCAGAAGCAGAGGCAGAAAGATTGAAAGACGAGTATGTAAGCACAGAGCACCTCTTGATTGCAATTGCAGATGCAAATGGCGCTGCAAGGGATATATTAAAACAACATGGCGTAACAAAGGATAAAATTTTTGCAGTGCTTGTTGATATAAGAGGGACGCAAAGGGTTACAGACCAAACACCAGAGGAAAAATATCAGGCGCTTACAAAATACAGCAGGGACTTGACTGATTTGGCAAGCAGAGGCAAACTTGATCCTGTAATCGGCAGAGATGATGAGATTAGAAGGGTAATACAGGTTTTGTCACGAAGGACAAAGAATAACCCTGTATTAATCGGCGAGCCCGGGGTTGGAAAGACTGCTATTGCAGAGGGCCTTGCGCAAAGGATTGTAAGCGGCGATGTGCCAGAGGGATTAAAAAATAAGCGTGTGGTTGCGCTTGACATGGGCGCATTGATTGCTGGGGCAAAATACCGCGGTGAGTTTGAAGAGAGGCTGAAGGCTGTTTTAAAAGAGATTCAGGCTGCTGAAGGCCAGATTATACTTTTTATTGACGAGCTTCATACACTCGTTGGCGCTGGCGCTGCAGAGGGCGCAATGGATGCGTCAAACATGCTAAAGCCTGCATTGGCGCGTGGAGAGCTCCGCTGTGTTGGCGCAACAACTATTGATGAATACAGAAAGCATATTGAAAAGGACGCTGCATTTGAAAGGAGATTTCAGCCTGTGCTTGTAAAAGAGCCGAATGTAGAGGATACAATCTCCATACTTCGCGGCTTAAAAGAGCGCTATGAGGTTCATCATGGCGTGAAGATAAAGGACTCTGCATTGGTTTCTGCTGCTGTGCTTTCGCATAGGTATATATCCGACAGATTCCTGCCTGACAAGGCAATTGATTTAATTGATGAGGCAGCGTCGCGCCTGCGTATGGAGATAGACAGCATGCCGTCAGAGCTTGATGAGATAGAAAGAAAAATCAGGCAGCTTGAGATAGAAAAACAGGCGGTAAAAAAGGAGACTGATAAAGCATCTAAGGAGAGGCTTGCAGGTATTGAAAAGGAGATTGCAGGGCTCTCTGAAAAGAGAAACAGCCTGAAGGCGCAGTGGCAGTCTGAAAAGGAGATAATCCAGAAAATAAGAACCTTAAAGGAGGAAATAGAAAAAACAAAGATAGCGGAGGAGAAGGCAGAGCGCGAAGGCGACCTCAATAAGGCAGCGGAGCTTAGATACGGCAGGATGATTGAATTACAAAAGCAGCTTGAAGCAGAAAACAAGAGGCTGCAGGATATACAATCTCATCAAAAGATGCTTAAGGAAGAGGTGGATGATGAGGATGTTGCAGAGATAATCTCTAAATGGACTGGAGTCCCTGTTACAAGGATGCTTGAAGGCGAAATACAAAAGCTCATTCACATGGAGGATAGGCTAAAGCAGAGGGTTATTGGTCAGGATGAGGCAATTGTTGCGGTCTCAAATGCAGTGCGTCGAGCAAGGGCAGGTATTCAGGAGCCGGACAGGCCAATCGGCTCATTTATATTCATGGGACCAACAGGTGTTGGAAAAACAGAGCTTGCAAGGGCGCTCGCTGAATTTTTATTTGACAGCGAGCAGGCAATGACAAGGATAGACATGTCTGAGTATATGGAAAAGCATACTGTTTCAAGGCTTATTGGCGCGCCTCCGGGCTATGTTGGATATGACGAGGGCGGCCAGCTTACAGAGGCTGTTCGGAGAAGGCCTTATTCTGTTATACTTTTTGATGAGATTGAAAAGGCGCATCCAGAGGTGTTTAATGTGCTTTTGCAATTGCTTGATGATGGAAGGCTGACGGATGGACACGGAAGGACAGTTGATTTTAAAAATACAGTCGTAATTATGACTTCAAATATCGGCAGTCAGCATATTCAGGAATTGAAAGGAAAAAATGAAGATGAGATGAGGCGCATGGTAATGGATGCCTTACGCCGCCAATTCAGGCCTGAGTTTTTAAACAGGGTTGATGATTTGATTATTTTCCATCCGCTCGGTATAGAGCAGTTGAAGAATATTATAGAGATACAGTTAAGGCATCTTAAGAAGAGGCTTGCGGATAAGAAGATAGAGATTGAGCTTACTGAAAAGGCAAAGGAGTATCTTGCAAATGAGGGCTTTGACCCAGTTTATGGCGCAAGGCCATTAAAGCGCATTATCCAGCGCGACATCCAAAACCCCCTAGCTTTAAAACTTATTGACGGAACATTTAAAGAGGGAGATAAGGTGAAGATTGGCGCTGAAAAGGGAAAGCTGGTATTTGAAAGGGCAAAGTGAGGCTTTTGCTTTTTTTAGAAGCGCAAACAAAACGTATCAATGTGTCATATGGTATATTGAGCACCGCTATTCTCCGAAGTGGCGTGTATTTATTACATTTTGCATATTGAATAACTGATTTTAACAACAGAGCAATGGCTTATCAATATTTTTAATTTAC
>JAHFEP010000191.1 GCA_023248415.1 Nitrospirota bacterium | reverse complement strand
CTATGATAACAATCCTTTTCATAGCTTTAATCTATCACACTAATCGCGTAAAGTCAACGCAGAAAAGAGGAGAAAGAGAAACTGAAACGGTGAAAAGGGGAAATAAGAATTGCGGATTTCGAATTTAGAATTGCGAATTGCGGATTGAAGATTACGAAATGTAAAATAAGGAATAAGGCAGTATCAGATGGGCAAAGTTTTTACGCTGATACTTTGACACTCTGACACTCTGACTCTAACAATAAAGGGAGGGATGTTTTATGAAAAAGGTGAGGACATTTCTATTGCTAATTGTGTTTTTTAGCGCTGTTGTCTTTGTTGCTTGCGGCGGCGGTGGAGGAGGCGGAGATGGCGGCGGCGGGACATCATCCGGTGGAGGAGGTGGCGGTGGTGGAAGCACAACAGGCGTATGGGACACCTCTGCATGGGATGATGGCAGCACTTGGGGACCGTAACGAAAAGTGTCAAAGTAACAGAGGAGCAAAGGGTTAGAGAGTCAAAACATCAAATTCCCCCTTTACTAAAGGGGGATACAGGGGGATTAGAAAGATATAATCTCCCATAACCCCTCTTTATGAAAGAGGGGAATCAAACAAAAGGAGGAAATAAAAATGAGCTACTTTAGCAAAAAAACTTTTACCATGAGGCAAGTAATTGGCCTGCTGACTGGTGTGTTTTTAGGGATTTCAGTGATTGCATATGCAGAAGTAACAGTGCCAAATTCATTTAGTAATGGACAAACCATAAGCTCAGGTCAGGTTAATGAGAATTTTTCTACCCTTGCCACTGCAATGCCGGCAGCAGCCTTTATTTATAATTATAGTTTTGGGAATATCACCAGCTCTTCAGTAGTTACTGTCCCAATAAGCACGACTATAACACCTCCAAGAGACGGCTATATTATCGTGAGAGGGAGCGGTAATTTTACCATAACGCAATCTACTGCTGCCAATAACTTTATATCTGTCTGGGTCAAGAGTGTGTCGTCATCTGGGACTATCTTTTCCGTCACAAGAATAATGAGGTTAAATACTACGGGTGGTTCTGCTGATGAAATCACAGAGCCTATTGCTGTTTCAGGCGTATTCAGTGTAACAGGGGGGGTAGCTAATACCATCAGCATAGAAGCCCTTAGAGATGCTACGGCTACCAATACGGCAAGTTTTGGTCAAAACTCCTCACTTGAGGTTTTATTTGTACCAAATTTGTTGCCGTGCACTTTCGGATTTGACCATTACGGACACTGTCAATAACATGGGAGAAAAAAGCCATTTTAATTTCAGATTTTTTCTACAGACTCGTTAGAAAATCTACTATGAATGAAGATGAAATATTTTATGCAAATATTTGACTTTCCATTAACTAAAGGAGGCCCATCTTGATTCCATATTTTAAACAACCCAGTCTATCGTTAGGGCCGGTTTCAATACATGCCTTCGGGGTTTTAGTAGCTATAGGAATCTTTGCATCTTTGTTTTTAATTCGTAGGCGCGCTCAATTCCTTGGATTGGACTTAGCCCTTTCTGAGGGTATGGTTATGTGGATTCTAATAGCAGGATTCATAATGTCACATATCTTTGACCGCTTTGCCTATTTCCCCAGCGAAACATTTAATGACCCGTTGAGCCTGCTTAAAATTTGGGGCGGCATAAGCTCATTCGGCGGATTCCTGGGAGCTGCGATAGGCGCTATTCTTTTTATCCGGCATTCTAAGATGGGATCCGAACGATGGCATTATCTTGACCTTATTGCTTATGCTTTTCCGATTGGCTGGCTTTTCGGCCGTACAGGCTGCTTTGTGGCTTATGATCATCCAGGCATACCGACTTCATTTTTCTTAGGTCAACTGTATTCCGATGGCGTTGTCCGACACAATTTGGGACTTGAAGAGGCTCTTTATACCTTGTCGGTAGCTGTGCTTTTTTTCGTGCTCGGTTATAAAAAAACGAGGCCTGAAGGATTTTTCGTAGGCCTTTTATCCGTAGTTTATGCCCCAGTCCGTTTTTTTCTGGATTATCTGCGCATAAACGATGCCCGTTACTTCCAGCTTACGCCTGGCCAATACGGTTCTATTTTACTTTTAATTTTCGGATTGTGGGTCTTGCGGCATTCCCGTAATAGAAAAACATGAAGGTCAGGTTTACACGGGCTGTTGCCCAAACCTCTCTTTTAAGTCTGTCACGCCCGAATGTCTCTGTCGGGCATCCATAACGTATTAAATCTATAAGAACTGGATTTCCGCTAAAAACATGCGGGAATGACATTTATGACTTGGGCAACAGCCCCTACACCCTTGACAAATATAAAAGGGCGGGGGGAAATCCCTGCCCTATGCTCTTCTGCCTATCTTCACAGAACCCTTCTCCGCCACTTCTTTTTTCTTTGACAAAGCAAAGATTAAATCACTGCTGTTATGCGGAATTTACCTCCATAACTTGCGGACATTATCCCCCTCCATCTTAATTATTTTTAAAAATGGCGAAGTTAGATTTATTTTCTTCAGCCTCGTCTCTGCATAGGTTTTGATATTAATTTTATTATCGCTGATGTTCATTAATATTGCGCCGTCCATGTCAGTGCGAAAAATCTTTGCGCCAATCTTTTCATACGCTTCTATCTGCTCAGGTGACGGATGTTTATATCTGTTTTGATAGCCTACAGATATAACAGCGAACTCAGGGCTGACAGCCTTTATAAAACCATCGTTAAATGATGATTTGCCGCCGTGATGGGGCACTTTTATCACATTGCTCTTTAAGTCAGCGCCTTTTACCAACCCATCCTGTGCCCTGTTTTCAATATCGCCGGTAAACAGAAACGAATAGCCCTTGCTGGAGATTTTTAAAACAACGGAGTTGTCATTGATTGATGTTCTTTGGTTTTCATCTATGTTATTAATTGCAGCAACCTTTACATCATTGGCTTCTATCAGCATATCCTGTAACTGCGTCTTTTGCTGGATGTTCTTTCCCTTAATCAGGTTTTCAAATCTTTTATACACAAAGGAATTTCCTTCATCCTTATTTTTCCAGACCTCATTAGTGCGGATTTTTTCTAAAAGATAGGAAAGGCCGCCTACATGGTCAAGCTGTGGATGTGTCAGCACAATATAGTCAATACTGTGTATGCCCTTGTCCCATAAATATGGCGCAATGACAACCTTGCCAATATCAAAGGTCTCGCTCATTATGCCTCCGCCGTCAATCACCATAACCTTTCTGTCTGGAAATTCAATTACAGCAGAGTCTCCCTGACCAACATCAAGGAAGGTTACTTTAAAATCCCTGTTGATCTGTGCGATTAAAGGCCTTGCAATGAGTGTGAACAACATTAATGCAATAAAGGCCGCAGCCTTATAGTTTATCTGCCGCTGTCTGTATAAAAGGAATACAAGGATATAAAATAATGAAAGATAGAAGATGCCGGGAGATGCAATATGTATCTCTGCATAAGGTATATGCGAAAAGAGCCTTACGATTCCATAAAAAAGATTTAAAAGAGTTTCATTTAAACCTGACAAAAAGATATTTCCTGTAAAGAGCGACACTATAGATGATAAAAGGCCGAGCGGAACAATGACAAAGCCTGCAAAAGGGACAACAATGGAGTTTGCAAAGAGACCGACCCACGGCACCTGCCTGAAATAATAAGCAACAATAGGCGCTGTGCCAAGGGATACGGCAATGGTAATAAAAAGATATGCGAGGGCTTTATCTTTTATTGAGTGGAGATTCCCCTCGCCCTCCAATCTTCCCAGCCTTCTCATTTCTATTGCCATTGCAATAAACAGCACAGACACCATTGTAAGCTGAAAGGATATATCGTGGATGGATAATGGGTCAATCAGAAGAAGAATAAGGCAAGAAAGGGCAAGGCTGTTTAATATCTCGCTGCCCCTGTCAACAAGCACAGCAAGAATAAAGACGAGTATCATTATCATGGAGCGGACAGTTGCAATCTGGGCGCCAGAGATTAGTGTGTAGGCGACTACTGGTATGATTGTAGTTATTGCAGCAATCTTTGTTGGTGTTGTGTATATGGTAATCCTGATAAGGAGTTTTTCAGGAAGCAGGCTAAGGATAAATCTGACGGCGAAAAATATAAGGACAGCAATAAGCCCAAGATGTGAGCCTGAGATGGAGAGGATGTGTGTTGTGCCTGATGCCATGAAGGCATCTCTGATTTCATCTGTAAGGCCTGTGGTATCTCCAATAATCATGGCCAGCAGTATTGCAGCAGGCGGGCCTGTTAAGGAGCCATTAATAGCAGACCTTATTTTTTCCTGCGCATTAAATATTTTTTTTAAGACAGGATTGCCTTTGCTGCCTATAATTTCTATATCATCTTTATCACTGATACTTGCAGTTGCATATATCCCCTGCCTTGCAAGATACACCTCATAATCAAATCCACCTGGATTCCAGAAGCTACGCGGCATTTTCAATTTTGCCTCAAACCTTATTATATCGCCATATCTTAATCTTGCCTCTTTCTCTAATAATCCCTCCGTTTCCTCTTTGACCCCTCTGTATCCCCCCTTGCTAAGGGGGAAATTAAAGGGGGGTGAGGTGGAGTTATATATAGAGAGCCTTATCCTGCCTGTAACCTTTTTTGCCCTATCCTTAACATAGACCTTCTGTGCCTTGATATATGCAACGGTCTTTCTTTTATATTCGTCAGGAGGTCTATATACAATGCCCTCAATGGTTATCTTGTCTTTGTCTATATATCTTGAGATGTCATTATATGCAGGAGGCGCAGAAAGGAGCTGGTAATAAAAAAGGCCGAAGAGGAAGATAAGAAAAAGGAAGGGGAGGTGAGGGGGATTAAATTTATAAAATACAATGTCAATAATTATTAAAACAATTATTGCTGTAATAACTGTTATAGGAAAATAATTAAAGATGCTTCCGGAAATAAGACCAGCAAGGTAGGCAATGGTTATTGGTATGATGGGTTTGGACATAGCATTATCAATGATGTTTTCAACATCATACAGAATAATCTGCGCTGTTTCAATGGATTTTTAGCAGGCTGTGATAGCTTAATGAAAATGTCAGTAGAATATCCTGTCAAAAAGACAGGAGAGAAGGATGCTGCGTGAAGCAGGTATTTTGCCCAAAAGGAAGCGTCGTCATCCAAAATACCGCAAGCGTCGGGAGAGAAGAGAGGCATTTGGGATGATGCTTCAAGTTGACGCCTCTCACCACGACTGGCTTGAGGGGAGGGGACATTCATTGGCCATTGTTGGGGCAGCAGATGATGCTACTTCCTACACATGGGCGCAGTTTGTTCCGGCAGAGACTACATGGGCATATATGAATCTTATGAGAGAGATATTTTTAACACATGGAGTGCCTTTAAGCCTTTATTCTGACAGACATTCCATTTTCCACGCACTAAGGGAACCAACCATTATAGAGCAGCTGAACAACATGCAGCCGCTTACACAGTTTGGCAGGGCAATGGATGAACTTGGCATAAACATCATAAAAGCATGGTCTGCCCAGGCCAAGGGGAGAATAGATGGGGGACTTCCAACAGATGCCCTACCAGTTCAGATATAAATCAAATGGGGGATACTGAGATATGGCTCAACTAAAAAAGGTTGCTTATAAGGGAATTATGAAAACCGTCTTTGATGAAACTATCTTCAAAAAACAATTTATACCACTAACTGATATTTTTA
>JAHFEP010000047.1 GCA_023248415.1 Nitrospirota bacterium | reverse complement strand
TCACCCTCTCTGTTCAGAAATTCAATCCTCCAAATCCTGAGCAACGTTAATAAAGACGCCTTCTTAGAACCTTCTGCCTTTTTAATCCTTAAGACACCGTCTTTATCATAATCTAATGCCTCTTTAGTTATATCTTCATTTATCCTCTGTTGCGCAATAGAACTATTTCCCTTAATCAGGGCGCCAATAAAGCCCTTTTTATAACCGATAATAAGAAGAATCAACAGAAGGGCTGCTGAAAAGGCTGCTGCATACACAGGTCTTTTAATAATATTTTTATCTGGAAATTTATTGCTATTAAATATCGCTGTCTTTTTCTCTGATGGAAAATTATTACCCCTAAGCTCCTTGATTGCAGTATCTGCAATCTGATGCGAGACAGTCTTTGTATCAGCAACAAAGGCAGCAAGAAGCGCCTTATCGCACAGAAGATTGATAAGCCTCGGCGTCCCATTACTGTATTCATAAATCTTATCCAATGCCTGCTGCGTGAAAAATACCTTATCATCGCCGCCTGCGATTCCTAATCTGTGCAGGATATACACCTTTGTCTCTTTTTGGTCAAATGGCTCAAGATGATAGCGAAGGGCAATCCTCTGATTTAACTGCTTCAGCCTCTCAAGCTCCAGTTTTTTTCTCAGTTCAGGCTGTCCAACAAGTATAATCTGCAGTAATTTATCCCTGTCTGTCTCAAGATTTGAGAGCATTCTTACCTCTTCAAGGCATTCTGTTGTCAGGTTCTGCGCCTCGTCAATAATCAATACTGCATTATCGCCGTTTTTTAAAACCTTGAGGAGAAAGGTATTGAGCGCATCAAGCAATTCCTTTTTTGAAATGCTGCTGCTTTCAATACCAAAATCCTGATTTATTGCCTGCAGAAGCTCTATTGTTGTAAGATTTGGATTAAATATAAGGGATGTCTTTACCCGTTTATCAAGCCTATTTAAAAGCAATCGGCATAAAGTAGTCTTTCCTGTGCCTATTTCACCTGTAATAGTTATAAAACCCTTTCTCTCTGATATGCCAAAAAGGAGATTTGATAAGGCATCTTCATGTTTTTTGCTGAAATAGAAGAAACGGGGGTCAGGGGTCATATTGAAAGGCTGTTCAGCGAGATTAAAATATTTAAGGTACATCCTTGCCTCCCCAACTATAAGCTGTTTTAATGTTAACACCTTTTGAATATAAATTCAAGGGTAAGCAGCACTTTTTCTTGACAATGGCACAGGTGATGATAATATATGGCTATATGAGCTACTATCTGCACCCAAAGCAAAGAATATTAAAGATTATCCTCCTAACCTTGAAAATCTTTCTGAGTTATAAGGTTCTCGGTTTTAAAAAGCCCTTTTCAAAAGAGGAGTCCTTTAGGCAAAAACAAAAGAGACTGCATCAAAAAAATGCAGAAATGCTCTTTGAATCTGCTACAAACCTGAAAGGTGTATTAATAAAAATAGGCCAGTTTTTAAGCGCAAGGGTGGATTTTCTGCCTGATGAATACACAGATGTCCTTTCAAAATTACAGGACCAGATACCGCCTGCAGATTTTAATATAATTAAAAAGCGGTTAATTGAAGAGCTTGGCGAGGAGCCGTCTATAATCTTCAAATCCTTTAATGAAGAGCCTATTGCTGCTGCATCACTCGGCCAGGTGCATGAAGCAGTATTAAAAAACGGGGACAAGGTTGCTGTTAAGATTCAATATCCTAAGATAGAGGATGTAGTAAAGGCAGACTTAAAGGCTTTAAAATGGGTTGTAAAGTTTTTAAGAAGGCAATTCAAGGATATAAATTTTGATGTCCTTATAGAAGAATTCTCAAAGATACTTCAGGATGAATTAAATTATATCCATGAAGGAAGAAATGCGGAGATATTTTACGATAACTTTTCTGATGACAAGGATATAATTGTGCCTAAGATATACTGGGAATACACAACACTAAAGGTGCTTACACTCCAATTTGTTGAGGGTATTAAGATATCAAACATAGAAGAGATAGAAAAGGCAAATATTGACAAGAAAAAACTGGCGACACTGCTTCTCGGCTCATACATGAAGCAATTCCTGATTAATTGTTTTTTCCACGGCGACCCTCACCCGGGAAATTTATTTGTTCAGGAAGGGCCAAAATTGGTTTTTGTTGATTTCGGCCTTATGCAAAGGATACCGTCACACATGCGTGAAGGGCTTTTAAATACAGGTCTGTCTGTTATTAAAAGGGATGCAACAGGCATAGTGCAGGGGCTTATAGATTTAGGCTTTCTTTCAAGAAAAGATGATATCCGCGGCATAGAAAGGGTTGTCGGCTATTTTATGGAAAAATACAGGGATATCACGCCAAGGGAATTTAAGAATATAAACATAAATGAAATAAGCCAGGAGATACACGACCTGCTCAAGGCATATCCCTCTGTTCAGATACCGAACAATTTTATCCTCTTTGCAAGGACAATGGGAATGCTCAACGGCATATCATCAAAACTTGACCCTGATTTGAATATAATTGAGATAGCAACACCCTATGCAAAAAGATTTGCCTATGAAGGAAAAGGATTGGCAGAAGGCACAATTGCAAAAGCTAAAGAGCTTGGGATCTCTTTAACAAATATACCCAGACAGCTTGAAGATGTTTTAAGAATCTCCAACAGGGGTGAGTTTCACATGTATATAACATCCAAGGACATTAATAATATACTCACTAATATCCATTCTGTCCTACACCGCTTTTCGATCCTCTTTACTATAATTATATTTATGTTAGCCTATATCTTTTTTCAAAATAGCGGCAGATTTTTTGAAACCATTCTTTCTGGCGCAGCAACTACTGTTTTTACTATTATACTCATTTGTTCATTTTTAAGGAATAAACCACATTAGAAAGTCCAATTCCCAATAGGGCAAATAGTAACCATAACTATTACCAGCCTTGACAAAAAACATTGTATTAGATATACTTATCTTAAATATAACTACTGAAAATATAAATAAAAAACAGCATATTAGAGGTATTTTAAGATGAAAAGCTCAACAATACAGCTTGGTGTTGGCAATATAGAACTTCAAAGAGGCGCCCACGCCTTATATCTTTTTAGAAAACCAGTCCATGCCATTTCTAACCTCTCAGAGGTCATCAAGGCAGGTCTAAATGATGGAGAAAAATGTCTTTATGCCTCAACTCCTAAGATTATAAAGGAGCTGAAAAACAGGCTGTATGATTTGGATGTTGATTTGGAAGAGACGCTTACTTCCGGGCAGTTAGTCCTTTTATCAGACAAGGACCAATTCTTAGAGAACGGCGTATTCTCACCTGACCACCTTCTGAATGCAACAAAGGCTTTTGTGCAGATGTCCCTTGACGAGGGATGGAATGGCGCAAGAATGACTGCTGATATGGGCTGGCTTATAAACAAGGTTGACTACGGCGACTTAATCCTAAAATATGAACACCTCTCTGACAAATACCTGTCTGACCCTGAAATACCTGTTGTTGCAATATGCCAATATGATGTGAATTATCTGTCAGGTCCTGAGGTAGTGGAGCTGCAGAGCTGCCATCCGCTGGTATTTATAGATGAGATTGCAATACAGAATCCCTATTACCTGAACCTGTTAAAGCAGGCTAATTTAGACGCGCTCACAAAGATACCAAACAGAAGATATTTCTATGAGCAGCTTCCAAAAGAAATAAAACGCGCAAACAGATACAGAAGGCCAATATCTTTGGTAATGCTGGACATTGATTATTTTAAAACAATAAATGATAAATACGGCCACTTAACAGGTGATGCTGTCTTGGCGCAGCTTGCACAATTTGTCCAGCTCTCTGCAAGAAATACAGATATAATTGCACGATACGGCGGAGAGGAGTTTGCAATAATACTTCCAGAAACAGAAATAAATACAGCCAAAAAATTTGCAGAGCGGCTTCGCAAATCCATTGAAAAGAAAACCTTCTTGGATGAGAATACAAGCCCCTCCATATCGTTAACTGCAAGCATGGGGGTTGCCATATATGAGCCGAAACCGCTTCTTGACTTAAATACCCCAATCAAGGATATAACAGACCAGTTAATTAAATCCGCAGATGACCTTCTTTATCTTGCAAAACAGGACGGCAGGAATAAAATCTGTGCTGCTAAATAGGCTTGTTATGGAGTCAAAATGAAAAAATTTAAATTCTTTTTATATGTCATAATATTATTATTGATATTTGGCAGCGGCTATTATATCGGCTCTAAAAAAGTGGCTGTTGTTGAAGAAAGATTATCAAAGATAAAATCCTCAATGGAGGTGAAGATACTTGGCCTTGAAAAGGAGCTGAGCAAGGCAAGGGTCAAGGTAAAATTAGTTGAGGTCAAGGACAAGCTCCTTTTAGCAAGGACAGATGTCATAGAAAAGAACTTTGGGAATGCAGGCAAACAGATAGATGCTGCGAAGGAGGGAGTAGAAAAGGCTGTTGCATCATCGGATGATGAAACAAAAAAGAATCTAAAACCAATCAATGATGCGTTAATTGAGATCAAGGCGGATATTGACAAACTAAACCTAAAAGTAACCTTAAAGATAGATGACTTAAAAAAGGAGATAGATAGGATAGTATCAGAGCAAAGGCAACAAGATTAGATGCTAACAAAATAAACAAAAAAGGCACGCAATCTCCTCGCGTGCCTTTTAAAATATCAGCTTATTTTTTTTAAATATTCTTTATTATGCTGTTGTAGTTACATTTGCAGCTTGCGGGCCTTTTGGGCCTTGAACTATGTCAAATTCAACTGCCTGGCCTTCTTTTAAAGATTTATACCCCTCGTTCTGAACTGCTGAATAATGCACAAACACATCCTCACCGTTTTCCTGTTGAATAAAACCAAACCCCTTTTTGTCATTAAACCACTTTACCTTACCCATACTTTTCACTGCATTCCTCCTTTTTAAAGCAACTACATTAAATAAAAAAACCGCTGGAGGCAAAATTTCTGTCCTCTACCAGCGGTCAACCCTCAGTAAAAATATTTTTTCTAAGTAACTGATGCATATTATCTCTTAAAAAAAATCTGTAAAAAACTAACATAACTATAATTACTTGTCAAGTATTTTTGTTATAAAATGGGAAATTCCTGAAACTTCAATAATTTGATTATTTTTTGCCCTTATCTTTTACAATCTTTTTCAGCAATTCCATCTCTTTTTCCATCTGTTCAAACCGCCTTGCAATCGGGTCTGGCATATGGATGTGGTCCATCATGTTATCAAATTTTTTATCTTTTATCCGCACGACCCTCCCTGGAATTCCAACAACAGTTGAGTATGGCGGAACATCCTGTAAGACTACAGAATTTGCGCCTATTTTCACATGGTCTCCAATCTTGATTGCGCCGAGTATCTTTGCACCTGTGCCAATTACAACATTATTTCCTATTGTAGGGTGCCTCTTTCCACGCTCCTTTCCTGTACCGCCGAGTGTTACACCCTGAAAGAGTGTTACATTATCGCCAATCTCCGATGTCTCGCCGATTACAACTCCCATGCCGTGGTCTATAAAGAATCCCCTGCCGATTGTTGCGCCTGGGTGTATCTCAATGCCTGTAAAAAATCTGCAAATCTGCGATAAGAATCGCGGGATAAACGGCATACTTCTCCTCCACAACCAGTGCGAAACCCTGTGGCATAGCAGTGCATGTAATCCTGCATAGGTTAATATAACCTCAAGGTAGCTTGTGGCAGCAGGGTCTCTTTCAAATACTGCTTTGATATCTTCCTTTAATCTCTCAAACATCTATTATCCTGTCTTTTGCAAAACACAAATAGCATACGCTGCTATCCCCTCTCCCTTGCCAATAAACCCCATCTTCTCATTTGTTGTTGCCTTAATATTTACTGCGGTCTTGGGGATTTTTGCAGCATCTGAAATCTTACTAATCATTTTATCAACATGAGGTGAAAATTTAGGAGCCTCTGCAATTATAACAGAATCTATATTTACTATGCTGTATCCCTTCTCATCAATAGTCTTAACGCATTTTTTAAACAGCTCAAGGCTTGATATATCCTTATATGCAGGGTCAGTATTTGGAAAGTGTCTGCCAATATCCCCTTCTCCTGCTGCGCCAAGCAGCGCATCGCATATTGCGTGAAGCAGGACATCTGCATCTGAATGGCCTGAAAGGCCCATGTCAAATGGAATCTCTATGCCGCCTATTATAAGCCTTCTATCTTTACTAAAGGAATGGACATCATAGCCGATACCTGCCCTTATCATTCTTTTCCCCTGTACATCGTGAGCTTGCCGAACCGACTCTTATAAATCGTCTCAGCAAATATCATGTCTTCAGGTGTGGTAATCTTTATGTTTTCATAGCTGTCCATAATAACCTTTATCTTATAGCCGAGACGCTCTACTAAAGAGGCATCGTCAGTTCCGTAGTAATCATTGATATATGCCTTATTATACGCCTCATTTATAATCTTATATTTGAATGTCTGTGGTGTCTGGATAAGCCATAGATGCTGCCTGTTCATTGTTGCCTCAATAAACATATCATTTGAAACCCTTTTTATAGTATCCTTTGCTGGAACACCTGCAACAACACCGTCTGCCTCTTTAGCAAGCTCAATTGATTTTTTTATAATATCCTTGCTTATAAACGGCCTTACTCCGTCATGGACAATAACAAAGTCAGTGTCATCAGAGACCAGTTTCAGGCCGTTATACACAGAATCTTGCCTCTCCTTGCCGCCTGCTATAACCTTTGTCACCTTGTGTATCTTATATTTTTCAACTATGTTTGTAAGGCAATACTCTTCTTCGCCTCTCGGAACAATAACTATTATTTCATTGACCTCATCTACCCCTTCAAATATCTTTAATGTATGTGCAAGCACAGGCATATTACCAAGCATAAGAAATTGCTTCTGTTTGTCCTTGCCCATCCTCTTTCCCATGCCTGCAGCAGGAATCAGGGCAGATGCTTTATTATTCTTCTTGCTGGTCATAATCTATTATCCTTTTGCATAATGCAGTTCTTCCCTATCACTCTCCTCTTTTAATCTTGTAAATATCATCCTGCCGGCTGTTGTCTGAAGGACGCTTGTAACAATCACCTCAACCGTCCTGCCGATTAATCTCCTTGCCTCATCTACTACTATCATTGTCCCGTCATCAAGATATGCAACTCCCTGGCCCGGCTCTTTTCCTTCTTTGAGAATAAATATCTTCATTGTCTCACCAGGAAGGACTATCGGCCTTAGGGCATTGCAGAGCTCATTTATGTTTAGCACTGTAACACCCTGCAGCTCAGCAATCTTATTAAGGTTCAGGTCATTTGTTATAACCTTTGCATTGGTATCCTTTCCAAGGGCAACTAACTTTGAATCCACATCTTTGATATTTGGGAAGTCCTCATCAACAATCTTAACATCTATGCTTGCTATCTTCTGCATCCTGTGAAGGATATCAAGCCCTCTCCTTCCCCTTGCCCGTTTTAATGAATCAGAGGAGTCTGCTATGTGCTGAAGCTCAATTAGGATAAACCTTGGAATAACAAACACCCCTTCCATAAACCCTGTCTCGCACAAATCTGCAATCCTGCCGTCAATTATTACGCTGGTATCAAGGATTTTATTTCCTGTGCTGTATGTAGCAGGGCTGCTGACTATGCCCTTTAAGTTTGTAAATTTAATCTCGCTGCCTATCTTTATTCCCATAACTATGCCAAGATAGGTCATGATGCCTATGAGAAAGGATTTTACCAAAATGATTATACCCTGGCTGTCATGAAAGATTGAGTTAAACGGCGCAGAAATAAGATAAGCCATGATTAATCCTATTACACCGCCTGCAGCAGCGCCGCTAATATATCTGACAGATGCCCTCTTTAAGGCAATTTCAATCATAATGCCAATCGCACTGACTATAATGCCAATAATAGCGCCAATAATTGAAAAACCTGTAAGACCTTCGTATCTTGAATATGTAACAGAACCTATCAAGATGCAGATTAAAACAAAAATTCCACGAAAAATATTTATTCCCATGAGTTATTCTCCCCTTACTATTCCGGTGTTATTGTTAAATACAATGTATTGCCGCGCCTGTTTATTAATAATAATACTGTATCGTCTTTTTTAATCTTTGAAGCAATATTCCTGTAATCAGCAGCATTGTTTATCCTTTTCTTATTAATCTCCTGAATCACATCTCCCCTTCGCATGCCCGCATCTGCTGCCGGGCTCCCGGGCTCAACATGTGCAACAACTACCCCCTTTATATTAGAAGGAAGTTCAAGCTGTCTTGCAATATCAGGTGTTACATTTTCAACCTTAATGTTTGTAAAAACATTTTTATAAGTATCAAATTCTTCCTTTTCAATACCCCTGCCTAATTTGGCCATATCCTTTGGAAGTTCACCAATTGTAACATCTATTTCCTTTTCAGTCTTATCCCTGATTACCATAATCTTGACCTTTGTTCCAATTGGTGTCTGTGCAATGGTATTCCTTAGATGCGCTGCATTTTCAATATTCTTGCCATTAACACTAATAATTACATCGCCGCGATGTATTCCACCCTTTTCTGCAGGGCTGGCTTTTACAACATCATTTACAAGGGCGCCCCTTGCCTCCTTTAAACCAAATTGACTGGCAAGCTCTGAATTAAGCTGCTGAACAGAAACGCCGAGCCACCCTCTGGTTACCTTTCCAGACTTAATAAGACTGTCCATTACGCTCTTTACCATATTAGAGGGCACAGCAAAACCTATACCCTGATAACCGCCGCTCTGGCTGAAGATTGCTGTATTGATGCCAACCAGCTCCCCTCTTATGTTTACTAATGCCCCTCCTGAATTACCGGGATTTATAGCAGCATCTGTCTGAATAAAATCCTCATAATCTGCAATGCCGACATTAGCCCTTCCAACAGCGCTTATTATGCCCATTGTAACTGTCTGATTAAGGCCAAAAGGATTGCCAACAGCAATGGCAAACTCCCCTACCTGAAGCTTGTCAGAATCTCCCCACACAATTATTGGAAGATTTTTTTCCTCAATCTTAATAACAGCAATCTCTGTTTTTGGGTCAGCGCCAATCAGCTTTGCCTTAAACTCCCTTTTATCAGATAAAAGCACCTTAATCTGCTCTGCATTGTCAACTACATGATTATTTGTCACTATGTATCCGTCTGATGATACTATTACACCTGATGCAAGGCTCGGCCTCTTTTTCGGCTCATTTTCCCTTAAAAATTCGTCCCCAAAAAACCTCCTGAAAAATGGGTCGTCAAAAAAAGCAGGGGCCTGCTGGCTTGGGGTTTTAATTAAGGTGGATATATTAACAACCGCTGGTGTTACTGCCTTTGCTATCTCAACAAATGCCTGACCTGTCTGTGCAAGCTGTTCAGTTACTCTTGGGGGAACAGGCTGGCTGTCCCTTGCCTGGCCAAAGGGTATTAGACCATAATGTGCGGAAAGGACTAAACCAACCACCAAACCAACAAAAATAAGTAATATAGAATATAAAAGCCAATGAGTTCTATGATACTTATACATAAAACAAAACCTCCAGAAATTTGAAAAAAATATATTATAAAGTTATCATATTATATTATAATATTATCAATAAAGTAAATATTTTTATTTGACATTTCAGTATATATAACAATATAATCTCTATTATTAAATTATAGGGGCGAGGCGGCGCCCCGCCTTTACAAATTATTTCAGAAAGGAGCAGCACCTAAATGAAAAGAATAATAGTAGTTGCTATCAGCCTTCTTGCAGTAATCTTCACACTGCACAATGCCAACGGAGAGGAGAAAAAGAAGATGCAGACACAGAATAAGGAAAGATTTGCAGTAATTGAAACCAATAAGGGGACAATCAAGTTTAAGCTCTTTGAAAATGATGCGCCAATTACGGCAAAAAATTTTATAGACCTTGCAAATAAAGGCTTCTATACTAATCTTAAATTCCACAGGGTGGAGACAGGCTTTGTAATACAGGGCGGGGACCCGAAGGGAAACGGCTCAGGCGGGTCCGAAAAAACAATACCGCTTGAGGTTACACCAAAGCTTAAACACGATTCAGCAGGCGTTGTTGCAATGGCAAGGACACCTGATCCAAACAGCGCCTCAAGCCAGTTTTATATTACATTAGACGCAGCTACATTCCTTGATATGCAGTATGCAGTATTTGGAAAGGTTGTTGAAGGGCTTGATGTAGTAAAAAATATCAGGGTTGGAGATGTAATGAAGAAGGTAACAATAGTTGATAAATAATTACCGATAAATTAACTAATGGCAGTTAAAAAATCAGCAAAAACAAGAAGGGGCATCGCAGGAGCTGCTCATACTCCCAAAAAAAAGAGTGTGCTGGATGCCCTTATCCATAAAAACAAGATTCTCACTGCAATAAATAACATTGCAATTGATATTGGAAGGCCTCTTCACTTAGAAGAGCTCTTAAACACTGCGCAGGAAGAGATACTAAACCTTTTAAAGATTAAAAAATCTATAATCTACCTTGTAAAGAATAATAAATTAGAGGCAATAACATTCCGCGGTCTTAACGAGGACATTGTCAGTCAGGTTAAAATAATAAATGTAGGCGACGGGCCTGCCGGGAAAGCTGTTAATACAAAAAAAATAATAATAGTTGATGATATCTCCTCTTCTCATTGCGAAATAATGAATATCTCAAATATAAAGGGAATAAAAGGATGCATATTTATACCTTTAAAATCTAAAGAGAGGGTTATGGGAGTATTAACGCTCTGCCTTGAAGGACCAAATCCTATAATCAAAGAAATAAACCTTCTTGAATCAATAAGCAATCATGTAGGCACATTAATAGAAAATGCGCTTTTGTTCAAAGAAAAAGAGCTGGCCTATGAAGAGCTTAAGGCAATACAGGACAGGCTTGTGCAGATGGAAACACTCACTGCAATTGGAAAATTAACAGCGGGTTTGGCGCATGAAATTGCAACACCGCTAAATATTATTTCAGGCAGGGCAGAATATCTTTTATCTGAGCTTGGCGAGACTGATATAAGGTCGGAAAATCTTAAAGTAATCATTTCTCAGATTGAACGGATAACAGAATTAGTAAAGAGGCTTCTGACACTTGCAGGCAGCGAAAAGACAAAGGTAGAGGATATAAACATAAACAATATTGTCAGCGATATGCTCGCCTTTATGGAGAGAAAGATTATAAACACCGGCATAAACATTGAAACCTTTCTTGGCGATAATCTTCCATCTATAAAAATTAACCAGCATAAGCTCCAGCAGGTGTTTATTAATATCATTTCAAACTCCATTGACGCAACGCAAAGAGGCGGGAAGATATCATTGAGGACATATTCAATCAAGGAAAAACCTGCAGGGGCAGTTTTAGAACCGCCTCTGCAAAATTCATTTATATGCGTAGAAATATCTGATACAGGATGCGGCATAGAAGAAAAACATCTCAATAAGATTTTTGACCCCTTCTTCACCACAAAAAAGTCAGGAGAGGGCACTGGCCTCGGTTTAGCAATTACAAAGAGTATTATAGAAGAATACGGCGGCGATATTGAGGTAAAGAGCAGTGTTGGCAAAGGCACAACATTTATTATAAGACTGCCTGCAGAGGAATAATATGGAAAACATACTTATAGTAGAAGACGATTTAGAGATGATTGAATTACTAAAGGATTATCTCAAAAAAAATGGATACAAGACAGACTCGGCAGCTAATGCCAATGACGCCATAAAAAAGATAGAAGAAACTGACTATGACCTTATTATAAGCGACCTGATGATGAAGGAGATAAACGGCCTTGACCTGTTAGAGACGGTTAAAAAAATCAGGAATGATGCTGTAGTCATAATAATCACTGCCTTTGGAACAATAGAAACAGCAGTAGAGGCAATAAAACGCGGGGCATACCATTTTATTACAAAGCCGTTTAAGCTGTCAGATATAAAAGTAATAATTGAAAAGGCTGTTGAAGAAAAACGGATTAGAAAAGAGAATCTCCTTCTGAGAGAGGCTGTTGAAAAGAGATACCAATTTGAGAACATCATTGGAAGAAGCAAGGCAATGCTTGAGGTCTTTGAGCTTATTAAAAGGGTGTCTGCAACAAACAGCAATGTTATCATATACGGCGAAAGCGGAACAGGAAAGGAGCTTGTGGCAAAGGCAGTCCATTTTAACAGTCCGCGGAAAAATATGCCGTTTATTGCAATAAACTGCAGCGCCATACCTGACGGCCTGCTTGAGAGCGAACTATTCGGGCATCTTAAGGGTTCATTTACAGGCGCGCATATTACAAAAAAAGGCCTGTTTGAAGAGGCAAACGGGGGAAGCATCTTTTTGGATGAGATTGGAGACATGAGCCTGAACCTTCAGGCAAAGCTCTTGCGTGTTATAGAAAATAAAGAGATACGGCCTGTCGGCGGAAATGAATTCAAAAAGGTTGACACAAGAATCATTGCTGCAACGCACAAGGATATTGAAGGCGAGGTTAAAAAAAAGCGGTTCAGAGAAGACCTTTATTACAGGCTCAATGTAATTCCAATTAAACTGCCGAATCTTGCTAAGCGAAAAGAGGATATACCGATTTTAGCAGAATATTTTTTGAAAAAATATTCTCTTGAGATGAATACAGCAGTAAAAGGCATAACCAAAGAGGCAGTGGATATATTAATAAAGCATAACTGGATAGGAAATGTAAGGGAGCTTGAAAATGTAATTGAGCGGTCTGTTGCCTTATCAAAGCATTTTGTCATCCAGCCGACAGACCTGCCTGATTATCTGCAGAAAAATGAGGCTAATATACTAAAGAACGCCGTAGAAAAGAAGATTCGCTTAAATGAATTTGAAGAATCTTATATAAAAAGCATATTACATGAGGTAAACGGCGATAAGAACAAGGCAGCAGCAATATTAGGTATAAATAAAAGGACCCTCTACAGAAAGATAGGAAAATGAGCAATGTAATAACAATGATACTTGCCGGAGGCGCAGGCACAAGGCTTGAACCCTTAACAAAGGAGAGGGCAAAGCCTGCTGTCCCCTTTGGCGGCCGCTACCGTATTATTGATTTTGTCCTGAGCAACTTTGTCAATTCCGGTTTTTTCAAGATAAAGATATTAACGCAGGTCATGTCTTCATCCCTGATTGAGCATATAGACCGCGCATGGCAGTTGTCCTCTGTAGTCGGGCAATATATTAACCCTGTGCCTGCACAGATGAGAAAAGGCGCCCACTGGTATCTCGGCACTGCAGATGCAGTATATCAAAATCTTAATATCATCCATGATGAAGACCCTGACTATGTCTGTATCTTTGGAGGAGACCATATTTACAAGATGGATGTAGGCCAGATGCTCCGTTACCATATCCAAAAAAAGGCGGATGTAACTGTAGCAACAGTGCCTGTCCCAATCTCAGAGGCAACATCCTTTGGTGTAATTGACATTGAAAAGGACTGGAGGATAAAAGGCTTTGAAGAAAAACCAAAGAATCCAAAGCCAATACCCGGCAGACATAATAAGGCGCTTGCATCAATGGGAAATTATATCTTTAATCCAAAGATATTGATGGAAGAGCTTGAAAGGGATGCAGCCAATAAGGACTCTTCTCACGATTTCGGAAAAGATATCCTTCCTTCAATGATTAATAACAGAAACGCCTTTGCCTATAATTTTACCACAAATATAATAACAGGCATGTCAAAGGCTGAAAGGGGCTACTGGCGCGATGTAGGAACAATAGATTCTTACTGGACAACCAGTATGGACCTGATAACTGTTACACCCCTCTTTAATCTTTACAACTACAAATGGCCAGTCAGGACATACTATCCGTCTTACCCTCCTGCAAAATTTGTCTTTGCAGACAAGGGGCAAAGAATGGGGATTGCAACAGACTCCATGGTCTGCGAGGGATGCATAATCAGCGGCGGACATATAGACAAGAGCATCCTTTCCCCGCTTGTAAGGATACACAGCTATTCCTTTGTAACAGAATCTATCCTAATGGAAAATGTTGAAATCGGAAGATACGCAAAGATTAAGAGGGCAATCATTGATAAAGGAGTGAAGATTCCGGCTGATATGCGAATAGGATATGATATTGAAGAGGACAAAAAAAGATTCTATGTTTCGCCGAATGGGATTGTAGTAATATCAAAAGGAACCGTCCTTGAGTAAACATCTCAAAATAGCCTTTCTCTGGCACATGCACCAGCCCTGTTATATTGACCTTTTAACAAACAGAACATCAATGCCCTGGGTAAGGCTTCATGGGATAAAGAGCTATTACGACATGATTACAATACTAAATGAGTTCCCCGGCATCAGAGTTACCTTCAATCTTGTGCCAGCCCTCTTAAAGCAGATTACTGCATATATAGACAATAATATAAAAGATACCTTTTTAGAGCATTCAATAAAATCTGCATCAGATTTAACAGAGACTGAAAGAAGGTTTATCCTTACCAATTTCTTTATGATAAATTGGGAAACTGCAATAATGCCTCATAAAGGCTATCTGCGCCTGCTTGAAAAGAGGGGCAGGCATATATATCATCATACAATAGATGATGCAATAAAAAGCTTTACTGATAATGATATAAGGGATCTGCAGACATGGTTCAATCTTGCATGGTTTGGTTTTAAGGCAGATGAGGAGTATGAAGATATAAGAGAGCTGAAGAAAAAGGGAAGAAGCTTCTCTGAGGATGAAAGAAATAGTATCCTTAATATACAGTCAGAGGTATTAAAAAAAATAATCCCTCTTTATAAGGCAGCAGAGGAAAGGGGGCAGATAGAGATTAGCACATCTCCATTTTATCATCCTATTATGCCTCTCCTCTATAATACAGAGATTTCAAGACGCTCCCTTCCGGATAATCCCATGCCTGAAAGATTCAGCAATCCTGATGATGTTAGCTCTCAGATAAGAATGGCAATAGAGTATCATGAAAAGGTATTTGGAAAAAAGCCAAATGGCATGTGGCCGTCTGAAGGCTCTGTGTGCCCTGAGATTATCCCTATCCTGCACAAAGCCGGCATCAAGTGGACTGCCACAGATGAAGGAATACTTTTTAAGACAATAGGAAAAAAGGACAAGGCAGGATACTTATACAAGCCTTATAAGGCAGTCTACCATGATACAGAGATAGCAGTTATATTCAGGGACCAGGGACTCTCTGACCTTCTTGGTTTTACATATTCTAAAAACCCGCAGGCTGCTGCTGCAAATGACCTTATCCAGCACTTTTACGAGATAAGAAATGCCTTACCAGGCGAATCCCATCTTGTTTCAATAATACTTGACGGCGAAAACCCATGGGAGCACTATCCGCATAGCGGCGGTGATTTTCTGAGAAACCTCTATAAAGGCCTGTCAGATGCTGAGGGACTTGAAACTGTAAGGATTAATGATTATCTTAATGAAAACCCGCCGTCAGATACACTGGAGAATATCCATTCAGGCTCATGGATAAACAGCAACTTTGCTATATGGATAGGCTCATATGAAAAGAATTTAGGATGGGACTATTTAAAAAGGACAAGGGAGTTTTTGAAAGAGGCAGAGGTCGCAGGACAATATTCTTCAGATGATATAAACAAATGCTGCGAAGCTATATACATGGCAGAGGGAAGCGACTGGTTCTGGTGGTATGGCGACGATTTCTTCAGTGATAATGACGAAGAGTTTGACAGAATATTCAGGGCGCATCTCTCCAATGTCTACAGGATATTAAAAAATGACGTGCCATCTTATCTTGAAACACCTATTATACAGTTCCATGAGGTAAGGCCTGAAAAGGTGCCGGTTGGTTTTATAACACCTGTAATTGACGGAAGGGTAACAGATTATTTTGAATGGCTTGAGGCAGGGTGTATAATAAGCGCCAGGCACAGAGGCACGATGTATAAGACAGAGAGATTCCTTGAGGAAATATATTACGGCTTTGACCTGAATAA
>JAHFEP010000360.1 GCA_023248415.1 Nitrospirota bacterium | reverse complement strand
CCTGATAGCGGACAACTAAATCTGCGCTTTCAGTAAGGATGTCAACTATCTTTCCTTTACCCTCGTCGCCCCACTGGGCGCCGACTACAATTATATTTGCCAATTTTCTTTCTCCTTATGCACACAAAAAAATCGGGTGGCTGAGCACCCGATTTTCTGCCCTTATTCTATTACCTGTGCGGTCTTCTTGTCAAGAAAAAATCCTGATAGCGCCTTATTATAATTTTTAAACAGACCATGTAATCATGTGTAAATAAAGGATAAACTGAACATTGGAAGGTGAAAAGCGCTAAATGGAAAACTTCGGAAAAAGGCCGTTTTTCATAAACTTGACAACACGGCAATGCCCCTATATAATTCATATATACACCTATATACTGCTCAGCCTACCATCTGCTCTGCTTGCCTTTTTGAAGATGTTGGACTTCAAGATTCTGTTTCAGGCATTAACATTTACAACGGAGCCAATTATGAAGATGACGAGAAAGATTGCTGCCGGATATCTAATCCTTGCTGTCATCATTGTCGTAGGGGGTTATTTTAATATTATATCCCTCCGTTCTGCTGATGAAGGCTTTCATAGGATATCTGAAAAAAGCTGGCCCAGGATAGAGACGCTTGAGAAGATGAAATCCGCAGACCTGAGAATCGTTTCATCAACAAGCGAATTTCTATTCCTGATGAATGAGGCTGAATCAGACCCTGCTTATAAAGAGGAATATGAAACAGAGGAAGAGCTTATTCAAACAGGCATATCCAATTTTAACGATGCGCTTGAGAAATACAGGGGCCTGAGCGGTAATTCCAACAGTGAGATTGAGATGTATGAAACAATCAAGGCTGAGTTTGACGAGCTTGTAGAGACCTCTGCCGGGATGATAGATTTGCGAAAGAAGGGTGTTACAGGCGAAAGGATTCTTGAGCTAAAGGAAGATTTTGAGGATACTGAAATTAATATCATCAATCTTATTAATAAGGCTGCTGAAAAAGAGAGACATGAACTTGAAGAGGTAGATGAGCATGTTCATGACGCCCTTCATAGAATTGTGATTTTGATTACAGTGTTCGCAGCAGCGATAGTTATCATTGCGTTTCTTAATAATATATACATCTCAAGGGCAATGGTAAAGCCGATTCTTCTGCTTAATGATGCGTCGCAAAAGGTCAGTCATGGAGAATTTAATATAAAATTAACGTCAAGGAGCAATGACGAGATAGGCGAACTTACCAACAGCTTCAACAGGATGACATCTGACCTGAAGAACAGCAGGGATGCACTCATCGTGGCAAAGGAGGCTGCTGAGGCAGCCAATATCTCAAAATCACGTTTTCTTGCAAACATGAGCCATGAGATAAGGACGCCCCTTAACGGCATTATAGGCATGACAACATTGACTATGGATACTGAACTTACATCTGAGCAGAAGGACTATGTTGCTACTATACAGAAGAGCGCGCACGCTCTTCTGGACATCCTCACCGATATCCTTGATTTCTCCAAGATTGAAGCAGATAAGCTTTCAATAGAGGCAATAAACTTTAACCTCAGGCTTACAATAGAGGATGTGGTGGATGCTCTGACTGCGCAGGCAAATGAAAAGAGGCTTGAACTTGCAAACTATATTCACCCTGATATTCCCTCCCTCCTGAAAGGCGATTCAGGCCGCATACGGCAGGTTCTTATGAACCTTGGAAGCAATGCAATAAAATTTACAAACAGCGGAGAGGTCGTTATCAGAGCTGAGCTCGTTAAGGAAACAGAGGATAACGCTGTAATAAAATTTATTGTTTCAGATACAGGAATCGGGATACCAAAAGAAAAGCAGCAGCTCATATTTGATGCCTTTGAACAGGCAGACAGCTCCACAACGCGCGTGTACGGCGGAACAGGGCTTGGGCTTGCAATATCCAAAAGCCTTGTGGAGATGATGAGAGGCGAGATAGGCGTGGAAAGCGAACCTGGCAAAGGGAGCGCCTTCTGGTTTACCGTACCCCTTGAAAAACAGAAG
>JAHFEP010000359.1 GCA_023248415.1 Nitrospirota bacterium | reverse complement strand
CATGATGCAAAAGAATCGCTTACTAAATTAAATCCTGTCCCCCAACCACCATCCATAACATTGTTCATCCACTGGTTATAATTAGCGTTGTTCTTTGTTAATGCTGTATCATGGCTTCCTCTTCTTAGTAAAGAGTATTGAATTATATTATAGTTGGCTCCTGTTGTAGAGCCGACTGTCTGCATAGCAGACCCGGCATCTACATCTGCTGACCCGAAATCATGGCTATAGACTCCATGAACAAAATTATAACTCCCGGCAATCCATGGACCCCAGCTAACATTACCACTGCCATCAAATTCACAATTCGCAAGGGCATTATAGCTGCCACTTATAGCTACCATATTATCATCATAGTCGCTCGTTACAGTTATCCCGTCTACAACTACATAATTATAAGATACTGAAATAGGAATAGTATTGCTTGATGTAATATTAACTGTACTGCCAGGCTCTGCCATTATAACAATTTTATTATCAACACCTGCACTGCCAGAACGAACAGGACGGATGTAATCATTTGCATAATTGCCACCACTTATTATAATCACACGGCCGCCTGCAGCTAAATCCCTCGTATTTATTGCATAGCTTATTGTCCTGCAAGGGCTTGCAAGTGCGCCACAGGCTGTATTATCAGCTCCAGATGTGCTGTTTACATAGTATGCCACATAGTTTCTTGTTGTAATGCTTGCTGTGTTTGAGTATGTAGAGTAAACTGGACTTGCATCTCCCTTGTATGTCCTTACCCTAAAACTATAGGAGGTATTGTTTCTTAAACTAAAAACAGGATATTGACTTGCAGTGTTGTCTTGCGGGTCTTTGTAATGGCTTTCTGTAACCCAATACGGCGCTGTTGCTATTTCTGTCCAGCTTGAATATCTGCTATCAGCAGCAGATTGTATCTCAATCTTGTATCCATAACCCGGGTCTGCCACTGCAGGCCATGTCAGGTTAATCTGGTTAGGGCCTTTTGCTGCTGCTGTTATAGCAGGCGCATCAAGAGCCAAAACAGATGATGCATAAGTTACAATAAGTAAAAATAATACTATTGGCACTATGATTCTCTTCATGGCTAAAACCTCCCTTTGGCCTTTACTAACCTTCTTGCAATAGAAATCCCTGCTAAGCTTAAAAGCAGCATTATTATTAATGCCAGCCCTTCGCCTTTTGCCTTTTGCCCTTTGCCATTAATGTCTTTCACAAATCCGCACCCGCCACCGCTGCCACCTCCAGAGTCGCTACTGCCGCCTGAACCACCACCGCCTGATGATGGTGGTGGAGTATTGCCACCACCAGATGTTATTGGATTAACAATCAATGTGTCTATTCCTGTCTTATTATCTCCATCTGTTGCTGTAACTGTTATTATGTTCTGGCCGCTCTGCAAGGAAATATTGGAGATTGTCCAGTTTACAGTAGCTGTTGCTGCTCCGCTCCATGCAGCGCCGCTCCCGCCACGGTCATTACTCCATGTTACAGTTGTAACTCCAATATTATCAGTGGCTGTGCCTTGAAGTGTTATTGTAGTATTAGATGTTGTAACTGTGCTGCCTGATGGAGAGGTAATCTCCACAGTTGGCGCATCAGGGTCATAGCCGATTGTTTCATTGCCTGTTATGTAGGCGCCCATAACTGAGGCATAGCTCCCGCCTCTGCCAGATGTTCTGGCAGGGGAATTGGACTGCAATTTGTAATCAGCAGCGCTTGCGCCGCCAGCATTGACAAACAATGGGTCAGATGTTATTGAGTTCGCATCTAATCCTGTTGCTGCTGTCCATGATGACAGAGATGTATAATCAGTTGCATAGTTGAGATTCCAAACATTCCCTGCGGCTCTGTAAAAGTTATTATAATTTGAGTATGATACAGTACCATCGTAGTATCTAAGAGAAGGATTACTATTGAATATAATATTATTAAACACCTCTGTATTTATATGGTCTGTCTGTATATATATACCGGCATTAGTCCCATTGCTTGAATAAATCGTATTATTATAGATAAGA
>JAHFEP010000046.1 GCA_023248415.1 Nitrospirota bacterium | reverse complement strand
CTTTTTGCAGCAGCTTCATGTTCAAAAGGCAGTAAGATAGACATTGCAGTTGATGCAAGGTCAGCGCCTGACGGCAAGCCTGTTTCTCAGGCAAAGGTGATTGTAGACGGCAAAGAGGAAGGGGCTACAGATTCATCCGGGAAATTTACCGGGCAGATAATAAGAAAGCCTGGCGCAGAGGTAGAGCTTGTAATTAAGAAAGATACAAAGGGCTATAGATATGAGCCATGGAAGAAGAATTTTATTATAAGGCTTCCAAAGGACTCTGCTGCTGCAGATAAATACGAATTTATTGCAGAGATGACAGGCGGGAAATACTTTACAGTAGCAGCAAAGGAAAAGGATGCGATGTTATCATCTGCCCAGATTGTGATTGATAAAAAGAAGGCAGGCGCTACAAATGAGAAGGGTGTTTATGAGCATGTTTATACAGAGGACTTTTCTAAGGAAATAATGATTACTGCCTCAAAGCAGGGTTATATAACAGGAGAGAAAAAGGTTAAGGTTGAGCCAGGCGCAGAGGTTGTTGTTGATTTGACAAAATATATAAGTCTGAATATAACAGCACAGACAGAGGATTATGGCGTGACAGAGGGTATCTCAGGTGTTGATGTATATATAAACGGGAAGCTTCAGGGAAAGACAAACAAGAAGGGACAGTTTTTATATGATTATAAGGGGGAGCCCGGCAAAAAGGTTACAGTTGAATTAAAGACATCTGAACATATCCCCTATACATGGAAGAAGGATGTTGCATTAAAGGATAATGTTAATCTTGTCCGTTATTTCTATCCTGTTTCGCCAAAGCCAATAAAGGTCGGCATATATAAATTTGCAAGCAATCTTTATGCAGATAACGAGGTGAAGGAGGTCATCAGCAGGGTGCAGGCCTCTTTATCTGAGAGCCTGTTTGACAACAAGGCATTTAAGGAGGTTCCGACAAATATCTTAATGGATGAGGTAAAAAGGAACAAGCTTGGCCTTGACAAGATGACTGCAAAAGGATGGGCAAATACTTCGCTTAAAAAAACGCTTGATATGATAATTGTTGGCAGTGTTGGCAGGGATGACAAGGGCTACACTATTGAGACAAAGGTGTATACATCAAACGGCAAGCTCCTTCTGGGCGTTATAAAGCAGGCTAAAGGATTAAGGGATATTGATTCTGCATCCAAGGATATCGCAGGAGAGATTGCAGAGAGATTTCCATTTGAAGGGACAGTTGTTGCTGTTGAAGAGGAAGGTATAAAGATAAATCTTGGGAAGGCAGGCGGCTACAGGCTGTCAAAAGGAATGGAGTTTGATATAAAAGGCGCAAAGATAGATAACGAGGGGAAGGCGCTCGGTTTTAAGGATATTGGTGTTGTTGAGATCAAGAAGATAGATGCAGCGTCATCCTTTGCAGTCCCTGTAAAGGTAAAGGATAGGGCAGCAATAGGCGACAAGGTTGTAAGAAAACTCTATGAATATACTGCGGAGGCAGGAGAAAAGATTTATTTTACAGCAGCAGTTAAAGGCGGCAAAGGTGCTAATGTGAAGAATCTCGGCGGTGTAAATATCTATCTGGAAAATCTCTGGATGGGTTCAACAGAGAAAGACGGAAAACTGGACATACCAATTAAGCTTGGCAGAAGATATTCATTTATAGTTTATAAACACGGCTATCAGCAGGTTAAGGAAAAGCTCAGCTTTGATAAGAATAAGGATATTAAGGAATTTGTAATGACCCCAAATACAGCGCTCTTTAAGGCAGAGTCTTCTCCATCAGGCGCTGAGGTTTCTATAGACGGCGAGCCTCTTGGAAAGACGCCATTTGCAGATGGGAAACCTGTTGAACTCGGTTTCCATACTGTTAAGGCATCTGCAGGGCAGGATTATCGCGATTGGGAGGAGATTGTTGAGTTTGACAAAGAGTTAGTAGATAAGGCAGGCCAGAATAAGATTATTCTTTACAAGGATTATCTTAAGATTGGAAATGAGGAATATAAGAATGGCGCAATTGACAAGGCAATAGCATCTTTTGCGAGCACAGAAAAGGGCCACCCTGATTATTCAGTTGCAAGGCACAGGCTTGCGCAGATTTATCTTGATGATAAGAATGACTATGAAAATGCCATAAAGGAGTTTGAGAATGTCCTGGCGCTTCCTGAAAACCAGCAGTTGATTTATAAGAGGTTTGCCATAACATTTACAAATCTTGGGCACGCGTATTATCTAAAGGCAAATAACCTGATAAAAACAAATAAGGATGAGGCCGGCAGATATTTTCAAAAGGCCATTGATAATCTTCAGACAGCAAAACAGAACACAAGATTTTTCCCGAATGATAGTTATGACGAAGGACTGCATGATACTATCTACTATCTTGCACTCTCATATCATAAGCTTTATCTGATAACAAAGAAGGATACATATCTAAGGAATGCAAACTGGGCGTGGAGAGACTATTTTGACTTCTTCCCAAAGGCATTAGACGGAAAGGCAGATTATGAGAAGGCAAAGGACGGGGCTAAGATATACTGGAGTCAGATAAAGGACAAACTGTAACGGCTTCGTAAAAAGTCCATCTGCTGCGTTGTCGCTTCGGCCTCGCATCCTCACATACTAACTTGTATGCTGCGGTGCGATGCCTCGCTCCGCCTTGCATCTGGAGCTTTTTACTTTGCCGTTAATAATCAACTTGTAACTATAAATTGATGATTAGGTTATTAATAACCCTGTGTTTTACATTTTTAATTGCTGAAATTGCTCATGCTGAGGATAAGGCGGTTAAAGGCCGGAGCCTGCCTGATTATATTCTCAGAACCTTCGGGCCTGCAGCAATTAATGATTACTCAGGTAATAAGATTGAGGCAATAAAGGTAAAGGCTTTGAGCAATATATCAGCAGGATATAATGAGTCAAATCCAAGATGGTCTGCGTCAGGAGAAATATTGTCATACGAAAGGGCTATTGGAGACAATAAGGAGATAGTTATAAGTAATATAAGCGGAGCTGTTCTTGACAGGCTTTTGCTTGATTCAAATGGCGAGAGGAAGCAGAAAAAGGCAGAAGACTTTTTTCTGGAAGAGAGTAATGACATTGATGCAAGCTACAATGCGAATTTTTCATGGTCGCCTGACGGCAAAAGATTTGTCTTTATGAGCAACTCATCAAAAGGGGATTATGACATCTTTATTGGAGGTATAAAAACAGGCTTGAAGAAGATAGCAGGCCATAAAGAAAAGGACGGCCAGCCTGCCTGGTCTCCGGCAGGAGACAAGATTGCCTTTGTCTCAGGCAGGACAGGAAAAGGGGATATTTATATCTATGACTTAAACAAGAATGCCACAGCACAGATGACATTTACAGATAAGGTTGACCTTTATCCGAACTGGTCGCCGGATGGAAAGAAGCTCGCCTTTACATCAGGCGATGATGACAATCACGATATATGCGTCATCAATGATATTGAAAGGCCAAAGGGGTCATTGAAATGTCTGACAGACTGGTTCTTTGATGACTTGACCCCTGTATGGTCGCCTGACAATACAAAGATAGCCTTTTATTCGAATTATCATCCTCTTGATGAGGCTGGTTTATGGTCAATCGTTGTTATTAATGCTGATGGCAGCGATCCATCAAAAGGCAAAGGGCTTATAGAAAAGATTGCGGCTTCTGATGTCATTGCAGATGTGGAGGCAGGGCCTGCCTGGTCTTCTGACAGTGAAAAGATATTTTATGTAAAGAATGCAAAAGATGAATTTAACCCAATATATGCAGTTGATATAAAAAACAAGAAGCATTACAAGCTAAATACTAACACTAAAATGAATCATGATATCGCCTGTTCAAAGGACGGAGTTTTGAGCTTCAGGGCGCAGATAGAGCAGTGGGACCATATATTTGTTGCGTTGACGAATTTGATTATTAGGAACTAAAGCGATGAAAGCAGATAAAAAAATAATAACAGCCTTAATAATCTTTGCGTTTATACTTCTGATACTGAATATTGCCTCCTATGCTGCTGAAGACAGCCTGAAGAAGGTGATGGAAAAATATGAGACGCACCGCTACAATGAAGGTATTTCCTTATTAAGGAAAGAGATAGACGGAAAGCAGAAGGATGAGCTTGTGCTTCCTTATTTTATTCTCGGCAGGCTTTATCTAAAGGAGGCAGAGCTTTACAGAACAATATATGAATCCTCGCTGATGACAACCAATGAATACCTCAATAAATTAAACAATTTAAAATCTGTTAAGAAAAGCAGGTATCTTCCTTACTTTCTTGGGTTGTTGTATCTTGAAATTAATCAGCCAAAAAAGGCTGTTCCTCTTTTTCAGCAGCTTATAAACACCGGCTCTGTTGACAAAGGTTTTAAGGAAAAGGCAAGGCTGAGGCTCGGCGCAGCATATTATATTGCAGGCGACAAAAAAAAGGCTGAGGAGCAGTGGACGCAGGTTTCAGCAGATGATAAGGATGTGATCGCAGAGAATGGTTATATATTTGCAAGGCTGAATATAAGGCTAAAAGATGCTATTGATATGGTGCAGAACGCAGTTAATCTTTCTCAGAAAAATGGGACTAAAAGCCACTCCAAAATATACAGGGAGATTGCATTTGTCTATTATAAGAATGACATGGTTGATGCAGCAATAGAGCTGTTGGACAAGATGCCGCTTGACGAGCCCGAGGTGGTAGATGATATAGAGAGAAATAAAGTCCTCAGATTTTATGATATATCTGTCATGGGTGATATCAGCACGATATACTATTCTGCCGCAAGCAATTACTTTAATAAGGCTATGAATCTTCGCGGGAGGGAGAAGTATGAGGACTTGATAAGATTCTATTTAAGTGAAATTGATTACAGGCTAAATATGTATGATGAAGCAGTCAGAGAGATAAACACATTTTTGAAATCAAACAAATTAGATGCAAGATACAATAAGAGGATAAGGATACTCCTTGCCGCATGTTATTACAAAAAGAATAACAAGAAGCAGGCCTTTGAGA
This sequence comes from Nitrospirota bacterium, assembly GCA_023248415.1. GTDB lineage: Bacteria > Nitrospirota > CAKKRA01 > 9FT-COMBO-42-15 > 9FT-COMBO-42-15 > 9FT-COMBO-42-15. Next base: position 11,011 of record JAHFEP010000046.1, on the reverse strand, counting down.
TATGGGATGAGATGGTTAATAAGAATTTCCAGGATGACAGCGCTGTTTCAGCGGTGATGGATACATATGCAGAATTAAATGTAGATGCTGCTTCAATATTAAAGCTTATTGAGGGGCAGACTGTTTCCAAAGAAGAGAAGAAGATGAAGCCTTATTACAATTCATTAGGCGGGCTTTATTACAGCAGAAAAGACTATGAAAAATCAGTGCAGGCCTTTGAGCTTGTAAGGGATAAGGCTAATAAGAATAAATTAGAGGCAAATGACCCTGTGTTTTTAATAAGGCTTGCAAACAGCTACTACAGGCTTAAAAAATATTCAGAGGCCCTTGAGATATTTTTTGAAATGGGCAAGTCCTATCCTGTTGTAAGGCAGGTTCAGGATGCTATTCAGGGCGTCTATTCAGCAGATGAAAAAGGTTCAGGAGATGTGAGGATATATTAGTAAAAATGTAAAGTGCAAAATGCAAAATTAAAAATGACATATTAAAATTTAAAATTGTTAAAATTTGATTTAATGCATTTAACGCAGGAGGGCTGTTATGAAAAAGATAGTTATTGTCAGTTTGATATTAATTCTTTCACTTTCCCCAAACATCTTTGCAAAAGACAAAGGCGACGGCAGGCCGAACGGCGGCACACTTTCATACGGCGAGTTTGGAAGGCCTGCAACCTTAGACCCGATTACAAGCAATGAAATGATTGCTGTAAGGGTGGTGGAGCTGCTCTTTAACGGCCTTGTCGGGATAAATGCAAAGCAGGAGGTTGTGCCGGAGCTTGCAGAAAAGTGGGAAATAAGCACTGATAACAGGACATTTATATTCTATCTACGAAAGGATGTGCTGTGGCATAAAGGCCAGTCTGCTGAGGACAGGTATCTTACTGCTGATGATGTTATCTTTACATACAATATAATGACTCATCCAAAGACCATCACGGCTTTAAAATTGAGATATGAATTTATTCAGGAGGCAAAAAAAATAGATTCGCATACTGTGCAGTTTGTATTAAAGAGGCCGATTCTAAATGCCCTTGCAAAATTTACATTTAAGATTATTCCAAAGCACGGGCCACAGAATCCGGAATTTCTGACAAGGGATGATCCATTTGTGCAGAATCCTGTTGGCACAGGCCCGTATTATTTAAAGACAGTTACAAGCGACGGCGAGATAGTCATGCTGTCAAATGAAAACTATTTTAAAGGCAGGCCGCATATAGATAAACTGATAGCAAAGCCGTTTGCTGATCAGAATATCATGACACAGGCATTGATGTTCAATGCGATAGATATGATGGTTCTTGTGAACCCAAGAAATATTCCTGAGATTGAGGGTGATAAGAGATTCATAATGTATCCGTATAATGCCCTTTCCTATTCATTCTTTGGATATAACCTAAAAAATCCATTTTTGGCAGACAAGAAGGTGAGAAAGGCATTTACTTATGCAATAAACAGGCAGGAGATGCTTGAATCCTTTTTCAACGGAAGGGGGACTATTATCTCAGGCCCATTTGCACCAGGAAGCTGGGCATATAACCTTGATATAAAACCGCTTCCATATGACCCTGCAAAGGCAAAGGAGCTCCTGGCAGAGGCAGGATTTAAGGATAGTAACAGCGATGGAATAGTTGAAAAGGACGGAAAGCCCTTTGCTGCAGTTATGAAGGTTCCAATAGAAAAAGAGAGCGAGGCAGTTAAGAGGGTTGTTCTTGCGTTTCAGAATTATCTGAAAAATATTGGTGTTGATGTAAAGGTGGAGTTCAGGGAATGGCAGGCATGGAAGGAGGATGTCTTTGCAGAGGGCAACTTTGATATAGTCTTTGCATCATGGGTATTTGATGATTCTGCAGATATCTCGTCTCTATTTCATTCAGGCGAGATAGGCCAGTGGAAAAATAATTTCAGCGGATATTCAAATCCAGATGTGGACGCACTTATTGCAGAGAGCAAGCTTACACTTGATTTTGAAAAGAGGAGGACAATAAATCAGAAGCTCCACGCAATGTTAGCAGATGAAAACCCATATACTTTTTTATGGACATTAACAAATTATGCAGCCGTGCAGAAAAAGGTCAGGAAGGTGGAGATTCATCCGTATAAATTCTTCAGCTTTGCTGACGAGTGGTTTATACCAGAGGCAGAGCAGAAATAGAGGCTCCAGCCCCATTTTTTAATTATATGAAATTTATCTTATGGAAGCCAATCCTAAAACTTGTTTTGCGCGAGTTTTTTATTGCCGTTTTTCTTTTGCTTGGCGTCAGCATTGTAATCTTTTCAATCCTTCACCTTGCGCCAGGCGATCCTCTTCATATCTTTATAAACATACAGACCCAGAATCCTGAGGATGTTGCATTGCTAAAAAGGGAGCTTGGCCTTGACAGGGCGATTCCTATCCAATATCTCTCATGGCTTAACAAGCTCCTGCACGGCAATTTTGGCAATTCCTTCAGGACTGGAAAGCCTGTTTTTGGAGAGCTGATAAAGGTCGGCGTCAATACCCTTATGCTGACAATCGGTTCAATGATTGTTACGCTCCTGATTGCAATTCCTATTGCTGTTATCTCTTCATTAAGGCGGCATCCTGTTCTTTCATGGGGTCTGACGCTTTTTGCATATATATTATCTGCCCTCCCTGTGTTCTATCTCGGTTATATAGTTATCTACATATTTACAAAAAAATTTAATCTGTTTCCATTTCTGCCTTCAGGGGCAGTTAGCAGCTCTAAATTCAACCTGATATATTTCTTTCTTCCAATAATGGTGCTTGGTGTCGGCAACGGCTCAATCAGCGAGATAGTAAGGCATCTGAAGATGCAGCTTGAACGTGTACTTTCAGAGGACTATATAAAGGCTGCAAAGGCAAAGGGCGCATCTATCTGGAGGCATTCTTTTAAAGAGGGCATTCTTATTCCAGTTACTACAATGGTTGCTGCAAAGATACCATTTATCCTCGGCGGCGCAGTAGTGGTGGAACAGGTATTTAACTGGCCAGGCATGGGAAGGCTTGCATGGCAGGCAGCGCTTGACAGGGACTATCCTGTAATTATGGGTATTACGCTCTTTGCAGCCGTTTTTGTTCATGTTGGCAGACTGACACAGACACTTGTATTTGCCTTTGTGAATCCGCAGACAGGTGAAAAAGGAGAGGGCGATTGAGAGCAAGGTATATACAGAGGGCAGCAGAGGTTAGTGAATTTTCACAGATACCCATCTGGAAGAGGGCAAATAAGAAAGATATAATCCAGATAGGCTTCGGCCTGTTAGTTGTCTTATTTGTATTAAGCTCATATATCACTTCAGTCCTTCATCTCCTGACTTATGACCCGCTTGAAATCAATCTTAAGGAGATTATGCAGCCTCCGGATTACAAGCACATCCTCGGCACAGACTTTATGGGAAGGGATATATTAAGCAGGATTATTGTGGGCTCTCAGGCATACTTTATGCCCGGGATTTTAGCCATATTCATTGCGATTTCTTTTGGCACAATAGCAGGGCTTGTCTCAGCCTATAACAGCGGCAGGACAGATGCTGTATTTTCTTATATCCTTGATTTAATAGATTCCATACCAAAGATGGTCATCATCCTTCTTGCCATTGCATTCTTCAAACCAGGCATATTTTTCATAATGCTTATTGTGGGAATAACAAATATCCCTACTGTTGCCTCTTTAATAAAATCAAAGGTCATATTTTTAAAAAAGAGGAATTTTATTGAGGCTGCAAAGGCATTAGGGCTTAAGACAACGGATATCATCTTTAAACATATACTATGGTATAACTGCAAGTCAATTGTAATTATTCAGGCAACACTCGGCATGGCAGAGGTGATACTCATAGAGACAAGCCTCAGCTATCTTGGTTTTGGCGTTCAGGAGCCTGCGCCGAGCTGGGGGAATATGGTTGCTTCAGGAGGCGACTATTTTTTCAGGGGCGATTTTTATCTTTCAACTGCGCCTGCAGCGGCAATTCTAATCAGCATACTCGGTTTTTATCTGCTTGGCGATGGTTTAAACAATCTCCTTGAATGGCGGAGGAAAAGATAGTGTCAGAGGAGATTTTAAAAGTAGAAGATTTAAGGACATACTTCTATTCCTACACAAAGGAGGCATTTATAAGGTCTGTTGACAGTGTCTCCTTTTCTATCAGAAAGGGAGAGGTGCTTGGTATTGTGGGTGAATCTGGCTGCGGAAAGAGTGTTGCAGCCCAGTCCATATTAGGCCTGATAACCGACGGCCCTGGTATAATCTCAGGAAATATCTTCTTAACCCGCAATGATAAAACAGTCAATCTTTTAGACGGCCTGTCAGATTATGCCTCTATCAGGACAAAGAGAAAGGCTATACTTGAGATATCAAAGGATATAAGCGGATGGTTAAAGAGAAGCGAGTCTTTGATGAAAGGTATAAGAGGCAAGGTTATAAGCATGATATTTCAGAACCCAAAGTCTGCGCTTAATCCTTTTATCACTGTCGGTGATCAGATATCAGAATCTATAATGCTGCACAAAGGGATACAGGCAAAAAAGGAGGCGATGGCAATTGCTTCAAAATGGCTTGAACGCGTTCAGATTGATTCGCCGTCTATGCGGCTTTATGATTACCCTCATGGCCTCAGCGGCGGGATGTGCCAGAGGGTTATGATTGCAATGGCGCTCTCATCAGAGCCCTCACTTTTGATTGCTGATGAGCCGACCACAGGGCTTGATGTAACTATTCAGACAAAGATTGTAGAGCTTTTAAAGAAACTGAGGGAGGAACTTGCTCTGACAATCCTGCTGATAACGCATGATATGAATGTCATAATGCAGCTTGCTGACAGGATTGCAGTTATGTACGGCGGCAGGATTGTTGAATACGGCCTTAAAAAAGAGATAATGGACAGCAATTCCTTTATCAGGCATCCGTATACAATAGCCCTTCTGAATTCCATACCAACAATAGGCGAGATAAAGGCAAAGGAGAGGCTAAGGGCAATTAAAGGTGATGTCCCTGATACCATCACCCTCTACAGAGGATGCAGATTTTATGAGCGATGCACCTTAAAGAATGACAGGATTAAAAAGAGGTGCAAAGAGGCAGAGCCGGAGATGATAGAGATTGGGACAGGGCACTATATGCGCTGCTGGCTGGCAGAGTAATCCCCCCAACCCCCCTTTATTAAAGGGGGGCAAGGGGGGGATTATAGACTTTTATTGGGAAATAGATATGTCAGATACTATACTTGATGTTATTAATCTTAAAAAATATTTTTATCATTCTGCCGGGCTTTTTTCGTTCCTAAAAAAGGAAAAGAGCATAATTCCAGCAGTTGATGATGTGAGTTTTTATCTGAAAGAAAAAGAGATACTTGGCTTAGTTGGCGAGAGCGGGTGCGGCAAGACAACTGTGGGCAAGCTCATACTAAGGCTTATTGAGCCGACTGACGGCAGGATTATTTTTAATGGAATGGATATGCAAAACCTCCAGAAATCTGAGCTGCGAAAAGTGCGAAGCCAGATGCAGATGATATTTCAGGATCTGGATGCTGCATTAAATCCAAGGATGAAGGTTAAGGATATATTAAAGGAGGCAATAACAGTTTACGAAGACCTTGACTATTATCAGGTAAATAAAAGGATTGCTGAATTGATGAATCAGGTAAACCTGAAAAAGAGCAAATTGGGCAATTATCCAGATGAGCTAAGCGGCGGTGAAAAGAGACGTGTTGGTATTGCAAGGGTCCTTGCTGTTAAGCCGAAGCTTATCATCGCAGATGAGCCTACATCTGCGCTTGATGTGTCTATTCAGGCGCAGGTTATAAATCTTCTTAGAGATTTGCAGGAGAAATTAGGGCTCTCTTATCTTTTTATATCCCATGACCTGAGGCTTGTTGAATTAATAAGCAATAAGGTAGCTGTTATGTATATGGGCAGGATTGTTGAGATGGGTTTAAGCGACAGGATTGCACATAAGCCCATGCATCCGTATACAAATATCTTGTGGTCATCCTTGACTGAGGGTGGCGATAAGGTTATTTCTCCCGGGCTTTCATGGCAGGTTTTTGATTTTGAAAGGCCTGTTACAGGCTGCCGTTTTCATCCAAGGTGCGAAGTCTTTAAAAGCAGAGGCAATCCCAAAGAATGCATAGACCTGCAAAACGAACCAAAACTCACACAGATTGGAGCCAGCCATTATGTTGCCTGCCATTTTCCTCTTTTATAGCTCAGCCAGCCGATCCATGCTCCAATGACAGCGCCTGCAAAGACATCTGAGGCAAAGTGGGAATCAAGATATATCCTTGAAAGGCCGGCAATAACAGCAAGTGAATAAAAAATGTATTTGCCCTTGGGATATGCTGCTGATAAAATTGCTGCAAGCGCAAATGACGATGCTGTATGGCCTGATGGAAAGGAGTCAAGGCCTATTGAAATTGAAGGGCCAAAGTTGCTGACCCCTGCATCAGTCAGTGTTGGACGCGGTCTTCCTATTGTAAACTTGATTATCTGCACTATAATACCAGCGAGAATAATAGCAAACAGCCCGAACTTTCCTGTTCTCAGCAATCTGTCATTTTTCTTTAAAAATCCGGCAAGCATTAAGATTATTGCTATAACAGCCTGAACACCGCCGTCGCCGAATTTGTTCAGGGTCTGAACAGTAGATTCCCATTCTGCTGACTTGATGTTTGTTTTAACAAAATCCCTGATTTGATGGTCAAAGGAAAAAAGGACGAAGAGAATTATTATGGGAATTAAGATATAGATTATTTTTTTTAAAATAGTTTTTTTGTCCATTATTTTTTATCTAACTTGCATTGTGCCATGTTATTTGCCAGTAAGATATATATGCTCTCCTGTCCGGCATAGTGCATGCCTGTCGCCTCTTTTAATTCCCTTGCATAAGGGAGTTTTGTAATTACATATAGAGGCTTTTCTTCTTTTGCCATTGTCTTGAGTTCTTCTATATTATCTTTATGCATAGCAAGAACCTTCTGCTGGGAATAAAACAGGATGCTCGGATTATTTATGCGGTATGCAGCAATCCTTCTTTCAGGCTCATTCTTTTCCTTTATTGTCACTGAAAAATTTTTAAGCGGAGATTGGAGCAGCCTTTCTATATCTGGCATGGCAAGGTTGAGGGCAATTAATAGAAATATGGAAGAGGTAAGGCCAGTTACCCCGATTAATAAACTTCGCATATCTTTTAAAGAAGCAGCAGCGGATGATATTCCTGATGCAAAAAAGAGTATGGCCAGAATGATTGGCCATCTTCCAATCTTGATAGGTATATCTGCGAAGCCGTCCGGAAGGGCTGGATGTATTTTCCTTAATATTGCAGGCATAAGAATAAGGGCAGCAGCAAGCATTATGCAGATGATTGAGAAGAAGAGAGCAGAATATCTTATCCCTCTTGATATATCACCCCCCTTTAATTCCCCCCTTGGCAAGGGGGGATATAGAGGGGTTAAGAATTCCTTTAACAGCATGGCAGTAATCAATGCCATTGGCGGGAACAAGGATGCTATGTAGTTTGGCAGTTTTGTTCTTGAAAAAGAGAAGAATATCAAGACTGTCAAAAACCAGATAATTGAAAATAGCGCGAGTCGGGTATTAATATCGCCATTTAGAGACTCTCTAACTGTGTCATGGTGAGCCTGTCGAACCATAAGGTTCCTTGGCGCTGTCTTATATAAGGCATACGGTAAAAACGGGCTCCATGGGAAGAAGCCGATGAGTATAACCGGGATATAGTAAAAAATTGGGCCGCTGTGCCCGGAGTTTACACTGCTGAATCTCTGTATGTTATGTTTAAAGAAGAAGGCATTGATATACTCCCAGCCATTTGCCCTGATTTCAAGCATATACCAGGGAAGGACAATGGCTAAGAAGATTATTGCGCCAGAGAACAACTGCGCTTTTTTTGTTGTCTCTTTAAATCTCTTTGTCAAGAACAGATACGGTATGATGGTCATTGCAGGTATTACAAGGCCGATTGGGCCTTTTGTAAGGACCGCAAGCGCCATTAATGCGTATGATATAAGATAGAGCCTTTTATTTTGGCCTTCCATTGCAAGGAAGAAAAGATATAGGCTTGCGCTAATAAAGAATGTAAGCGTCATATCAGTAATAGCAGAGTGTGCAAGGCCTATAATCTCAATGGATGTCGCAAGAATAAAGCCGCTTAAAAGTCCGTAAATCTTTCCATCAATCCTTTTTGCAAAGAGAAATGTCGCAGCAATTAAAAATACACCCATTAAAGCAGACCAGAAGCGGGCAGCAAATTCATTTATACCAAAGACCAAATATGATGATGCTATCAGCCAGTAAAAGAGGACGGGCTTGTCATATCTGTTTATGTAATTATACTTTGGTGTAATCCAGTCCCCTGTATCTATCATCTCCCTTGCAGCTTCTGAGAATACTGCCTCGTCAACATCAAAGAGTGGATATGAGCCTAATTTATGAAAGAAGAGCAGTGAGGAAAGGATTATTAATCCAATTAAAAGATATTTCTGATTGTTCATTTAAATATTCTTCAGCCCCTTTGCAAATTTAAGTTCGTCCTTTTTTGTCTTCAGGACACCGTTTAATTTTTTCTCAAATACCTTTTCCAGAATATTTCTGAACTTAGGCCCCTGTTTAATACCTATCTTTATCAAATCATTGCCAGTGATGGAGTGTTTTATCTTTCTGAGCTCTGTGAGGTAGAGGGATATATATCTCTTCGCTGTTTCCTGTTTTGCCTTTGCCATCATAAATATAATTGTTTCAGCAGAGAGAGGATGCAAAAGGTTGTATATCCTGCTCGGCTGCAGTTCAGTGCGCTTATAAAATTCTGATAATACCTTTTCAACATTTTCCTTTGCCTCTATAAGCTTTTTAGCAGATTTTTCAGGGATAGAGAGCCTCTTACACACCTCTTCTGCATCCTTTCTGCCGAGGCCATTTATCAGACCCATGAAATATATCAGCCACTTTTCTAATGGTATATTTAAGAATAGCAGGTCAAACCATGCAATTGCCTCTTTGATCTTTTCAAAAAGGCGCGCGCTTTCATCTTTAAATGTAATCTTTGCATGGATAAACCTTAACAGGTCAAACTCTGACATCCGCAAGAACGTCTTAACAGGCTCTGCCTCATCAAATAAGAGCTTCATCTCATTAAAGACCCTTTTGCCGCTCAGCTTGTGAAACAGCTCCATCTTTACAGCAGTCTTGATAAGGTTCTGGGTATGCTTGCCGAGCTTGAAATTAAATCTCTGCTCAAACCTTATTGCGCGAAACACCCGTGTCGGGTCTTCAACAAAACTGAGGTTGTGAAGCGCCCTTATTGCCTTTTCCTTTATATCCCTCTGGCCGCCGAAAAAGTCAATGAGGTTTCCATAATCTTTGCTGTTTAGTTTTATTGCCAGTGTATTAATGGTAAAGTCCCTGCGGTAGAGGTCTTTCTTTATAGAGCTTAGCTCAACAGTCGGCAGGGCAGAGGGGTATTCGTAATACTCTGTCCTTGCAGTTGCAACATCAAGCCTGAAACCATCCGGCATGATTACAACTGCGGTGCCGAATCTCTGATGGCTCTTTACCGTTGCCTTGAATCTTTTTCCAAATCGATTTGCAAAGGCAATGCCGTCGCCTTCTATTACAATATCCACATCAAGGTTTTCGTAACCAAGCAGCAGGTCGCGGACAAATCCGCCAACCACATAGACATTAACCCCGATTTCATCTGCAACCTTTCCAATATCCTTTAAGAGTTTTTCTATATTATCAGGAAGACGCTCTCTTAATAGGTGGCTAAGGCTTCTGCTGTATGTATAATGAAAACCCTTTGGCAGCTCTTCTGCGCCGAGCGGCTTCATTAATATATCGTCATGGAGCGTCCTCAAAAGATCTGTCCTTGTGATTGCCCCAACAATTTTATCGTTCTCAACAACAGGCATAAATCTTTGATTACCCTCAACCATCAGTGATTCTATCTTATCAAACGACGTGTCAGGGCTTACCTTCTGCATCTCTGTATACATGAAGTCAGAGACCTTTGAGCCTTCTAAGTGATGGAAGATTGCCTTCTGTATCATCTCCCTTGAGACAAGCCCTGCAAACCTGTTTTTGTCAAGCACAGGAAGAACATTCACGCCGTACTGCGTCATAATCCTTCCTGCCTCTTTAATGCTGGCATCTGCCTGAACAGTTTTAATCGGCGTTGTCATTATGTCCTTTGCAACCCTCGTTGGAGCGACCTTTCTGTTTAGTGTATCAATAAGCCTTTCCTGAACCTGAACGATTGTCAAATCCTTGATTGTTCCAGATGCAGCAGTTGAATGGCCGCCTCCTCCAAGCTCCTTTAATATCCCACCGACATCCACATTCGGTATGCGGCTCCTTGCAACTATGTGTAGCCTGTCCTCCATACGCACAAGAACGAACAGGGCATTTATATTCTCCATGTCCCGCATCTTATGCGCAATAAGGGCAAGCTCGCCCACATATTTTTCACTTGATGCAATGGCAATAATAACCTTTATGCCGTGGAAATAGTACTCCTTTGCAGAATGCAGAAGGTCATTTAAAATTTCTATCTGCTCTGCATCAAGCTCTTTTATTATGTAGTCTGAGACGAGATTTAAATCAGCGCCTTTAGAGAGCAGATAAGCTGCTGCCTGCAAATCCCTCGGTGTTGTGGATGGGAAGGTTAGAGAGCCTGTCTCCTCATATATGCCGAGTGCAAAGGTGGTTGCCTCCTGCGGCGTAATCTCAATCTTTTTCTCTATAAGTTTTTCTATGAAGATTGTTGTTGTTGCGCCAACAATTTCAGCAACCTCAACATCGCCATGGATATCCTCATCTGTATGCGGGTGATGGTCAAAGATATGTATCTTTAAATCAGGTCTGTTTATTATTTCAGAAAATCTTCCAAGCCTCTCAGGTGTCTTTACATCCACCAATATCAGCCTTGAAATCTTGTTGAGGTCAATATTTTTAATCTTAACAATGCCAAATGCCTCTTCAGGCGTCTTTGAAAAAAAATTGC
>JAHFEP010000358.1 GCA_023248415.1 Nitrospirota bacterium | reverse complement strand
GGCAGTAAAAAGAATATTCCTCTTCTCTGCCTTAATCTCATTAATCTTAATATTAAGCGCAAGCGCGTATGGCGGGGGGCTTAGCCCGGAGGACAAGCTGTTCATTGTTGGCGCAGGCGCCTATGAAGACAAGCTCTGGGATGTATCTGCATTGGCCTTTAGCAGACTGCTCGCCGAATATCCTTCAAGCAAAAAGGCAGAAGAGGTTACACATCTGCTCGGCGTCTGCTACACGCAGATGAAGGAATACCAGCCTGCAATCAAGGTATTTATGGGGTTCCTGGAAAAATACCCTAAAAGCAGCATGTATCAGATAGTCCTCATAAGACTTGGCGAGGTCTATCTGAAATCAGACAATCAGAATGAGGCGGTCAGGATATTTCAGCTCATATCATCATCAAAGGATATTGATAAAAATGCCGATACTGCCATCTTTACATTAGGTGAAAGCTACATTAAGATGGGCAAGTACAAAGAGGCGGCAGAGGAATTTAAAAATTTTCCGCAAAGATTTCCTGAGAGCAAATTCAAAAATGAATCGTATTATTGGGTAGGCGAGGCGCTCTTTAATTTAGAAGACTATAAGGATGCAAAGAATTATTATAAGAGGTTTTATGACCTGATGCCGGAGCATTCTTTATCAGATGACGCATTAAATGGCGTTGCATGGTGTGAATACAAGAGCGGCGCATTGAAACCTGCTCTTGCCTCATTCAATATGCTTATATCAAAATACCCTGACAGCGAGCTTATTCCGGCAGCGCTCTTCAGAACAGGCAATATAAATCTTAAACTCTCTAAGAATAATGATGCGCTGAAGGCATTTCAAAGGCTTGTAGAAAAATATCCAAAGGAGAGAATAGCCATTGATGCGCACCTTGAACTCGGCAAATTGTATATCCAGAAAAAGGAGTACGCAAAGGCAAGCCCCCATTTTGAGAAGGCGCAGGAATCAGAGATTATGGAGATGAGGACAGAGGCAAGCTACTATCTGGGCGAATCAGAGGCTGCAAGAGAAAGATATAATGCTGCAATAGCAGCGTTTGAGAGGATAATCGGCTACGGCATTTCAGATATGTCATGGGTTTCCCTTGCCTATGTAAAGATAGGCGTAAACAAAGAGCGGTTAAAGTTGTGGGATGATGCCCAGACAGTATATCAGAAGGCATTAGAAATATTAGAGGACAAGGACTTAAAGACCTTTGCAGAGGAAAGGCTGAAGGCAGTGAAGGCAAAAACAAGTGGAGCAGGCAGGAATTGAAAATTGAAAATTGTAAAATGAGAATGAAGACTATAAAATTATTTTTTGCCATAACAGTTTATACGCTCTTAATCAGCGTATATCCGGCGCATGCAGAGGAAGAACGGGAAAAGGTCATCATCCGTTTGCCTGAGTTTATTATATTTTCCGAGGAGCAGCTTCAGGAGGCGCCGCCTGCAAAGCCTGAAAAGGCAGCGCCCTTCAAAGACCTGAAGGGGCTAAAAGACGATGTTCAGGCGCCTGATTCTATGACCACGCCTGATGCCAGGGCAAAGGAGAGCCTTAAAAAGACAAGGCCATCGCAGACATCAACAGGATGGGTCTATGGAAACAGTGTTGCATTATTCTTAGTCAGCATTACTGGTGAAGAGCCTGCTGATGAGGCGCTCTTTAAGTCCGCACTCTATTTTTATAAGAATGAGGAGTATAAAAAGGCTGTTGATGCGTTCAGGAAATTAATCAGGAAATATCCGAAGAGCGAATATGTCTCTGCCTCTTCATACTGGATTGCTGAGTCCCATTATGCAATGGGAAACCTGAAAGACGCCATTGACGCGTATGAGGATACAATAAAAAAATATTCTGAGTCTGATTACTGGGACTATTCCCACTACTCCTTAGGATGGCTCTATGTTAATGAGGGTGATTACAAAAAGGCGCTATTCTATTTTACAAAGGCAACTAAATCACCGGTAAACAGCCTTGCATACTCTGCGCAATTCTGGGTTGGCGACTGCCTTATGCGGCTTAAAAAATATGAGG